>JAFGUR010000148.1 GCA_016938425.1 Fusobacteriaceae bacterium | reverse complement strand
GGGATTAATTTTCTATCTTTTAGCTAAAGGCTACTGTAAAGAAAGAGGAATTGATTACGAGTTTGAGGATATGGATTTCTGGACTGGGGAAGAAGATTAGTTTTGTTTCTTTTTAATTTATACTGCGTTATTTTATTACTTACGTACAGGAAGTACGCTACGTAATAAAATGCCTTGTCTAAATTAAAAATAATTCAAAACAGGACAGAAATTCTTGGCGAAGTTATACTGCGTTATTTGATTATTTACATACAGTGAGTATGCCGCATAATCAAATGCCTTGTCTAAAATAAAAATAATTCAAAACAGGGCAAAAAGTTCTTAATGAAATTATACTGCGTTAAACGAATTTTTACAATCATAAGATTGCTGCAAATTCTTTTGCCTTGTCTAAATTAAAAATAAAGCAAAATAAAATTATTGCATAATTCTTGAAAAACATTATTTTTTAGAACATATTTTTTTATAAATGATGAATTGTATTTATTTTTATGTTTGGAAATAGAAAAGTATACGAAGAATCAGAATATAAGATGAGCGAAGAGAGAGCAAATGAAGTTTATAATTTTTTAAAAGAAATAGAAAAAAAAGAACTTGTTTTAAAGTCATATGAATTAATGAAAAAAAGACATGTGGATTATATTAACCTTACACCATCAAATAAAGCAATATGCGTTGAAAAACTTTCCCCACACACAATTGGTGAACTTGTACTGAAAAAAGATAAGGGTTTTTTTACTCGATATTATGATGCAGACATGCCCTATACTTTCTTATCAAAAATTGAGCCTCTTGAAGTTAGATTCCACCATTTAGAAGAAAATAACATAGAAGAGATAATTACTCGTTGGAACAAAGAAGGAATATCATTTTCAGATAGTACCGCTTCCTACTATCATCCAGAAAAAATTTACTAATAAAATGAAAGATTGCTTATTTTGCAAAATTTATGAAAAGAGAGAAATATTTTACGAAAATAAATTTTTTTGTTCTAGATGGGACAAATTTCCGATTACTCTTGGACATGCTGAGGTTATTCCCAAAAAACATATTGTGTCTTTAATGGATTTAAGTCAAGAAGAATGGAGCTATTTAAAACCAGCAAT
>JAFGUR010000147.1 GCA_016938425.1 Fusobacteriaceae bacterium | reverse complement strand
TAGCATAACTTGTTGGAGTTTATGTTTTTATTTGCAAGAAAGGTGCCTCTATAAAATTTCTATTCACACTTATCACATTAAACTTTATAATTTCTAAAGTATAAAAAGCTCAAATAAAATAGGACAGAAAATAAATTTTCTGTCCTATTTTATTTGAGCTTCTAACTCATCTATTTTATTTTTAATTTTTAAATCTCTAGAATCAATTTCATAAGCTGCTATATATTCTTTTAAAGCCTTCTTATATCTTCCCATCTCTTCATATTTAAGTGCAAAATCTAAATGCGCTTTATACATATCTAAATCTAAAAATATGGCAAAATCATAAGCATCTACAGCTTCTCTTATCTGTCCTGCTCTTGAGTATGCATTTCCCAATAAGAAAAACACAAAAGCTGCTGAAGAATCAATATCTAATGCTTCGTTCAAACATTCTATAGCTTCATCTAAATTATCTGTTTCATAATAAAGATATCCTAAAAAGGCTAACATATCTGCTTCATCTGGAACTAACTTTACCAACTTCTTATATATTTCAATAGCCTTTTCGTCTTCTTTTACAAAATGATAAATAATTGCCAATTCTTTTAATTTAGATATATTTTCAGGATTATTTTCTAACTCTTTTTTTAAACATTCAATCCTTTCTTCCAATTTATCATTTGCTTTACAAAATTGTTTAAATACTGTTGTCCTAACCATATTACCGCTAATTACTTAGCTTCCCCCCCTCAGTAAAACATTATATATAGAATCCCTTATGAGAATGATTATAACATATGCTGGCTAAAATTTAAACATTTTTTTAAAAATAAAGCAATTTATACGCTTTTTTAACACATTTGTAGTAAGCATTTGATTATTTTCCCAACTTAATTTAAGAAAAGGTTAAAAATTATCCCACCTACTCTAAAAAATATCTGTTAACTATCAAAAAAGAAGTTATCATTTCTAATAACTTCCTCTCTATTTAAATTAATTAATCTTCATTTTTATCTTCAATTAAAATTTCAGTGATATGGAAAATATGATTATTCATTCTTCTATAAGTATTTAATATATCCATATAAGCTGTAACAAAATCCACAGAATAATTTACTTCTCTAAATCTCTCCATATAATTGTTTCTTATTCTTTTATAAAGCTCTGATATTGAAACTTTCATTTCAGTAATTTTAACTACATTTTCATCAATAGTTTTATCTTTATACACTTTATTTACAACAGATAAAAAATCTCTTATTTTATCATTAAGTTTATATATATTTTGATATTCATTGTCCCCTACAAGGCATCCTTTATCCAAAATTTTTAAATAATGTTTAGTTTGTAAGGCAACATAATCACTCAAAGACTCGTATTCATCTGCAAGGCTTAAAGAAGTTTTAGCTGATAATGTTAAATCCATAGGAAGTTCTAGTATTAAAGCTTCTTTAGCTATATCCGATATTTCTTTTTGAACAATATCTATTCTTTCTTCTTCTGCAAATATTCTTTTAACTACTTCATCTGATTTATCTAGTTGTTTCTCTACTACCATTTTAAAATCTTCAAATAAATTTACTAATGCTACTCCTGTATTATAAATTTCTTCTTCTACAAGTTCCAAGGCAATAGCTGGAGTTTCAAGTATTCTTTTATCTAATTTAGTTGTTTTAGTTTCAAGTATTTCACCCTTATCTGGTAGTATCTTGATTAATATTTTAGCATATTGTCTCACAAATGGCATAAACAATAGTACATTTGTTACGTTAAACATCGTATGAGCAGTAGCAATTATTAAGGCTATTTCTTTACTATTCCCTGTTACTAAGTGAACAAACTTCACATAATAAACAAATAAAGGTAACACCCAACAAACTCCTATTAAATTAAAACCAAAATGAGCAAGTGCAGTTCTTTTTGCATTTATATTTGCTCCTAAAGAAGCTAAATATGCAGTAATTGTTGTACCTATATTTTCTCCTAATACTAAAGCTACTCCAGTTTCTGGTGTAATAAGGCCTTGAGAAGCTAACGTTATAGTGATTCCTAAAGTCGCTGATGATGATTGAACTATTGCTGTTGTCATCATACCAATCATTGCACACAATATAACACCAGAGAAGCTACTTGCATCAAATTTATGAAAAAATTCTATAAATTGAGGCATTTCTTTTAAAGGAGCTAGCCCACTACTCATTAAATCTAAACCTAAAAAGACTAATCCTATTCCGAAAACCATTACTGATCTTATCTTTGCTGCATCTTTTTTTACAAATAAATAGAATATAGATGCCACTCCTGCTATTGGAAGTCCATATTTTCCTATCTTTATAACAAGTATCCATCCTGTTATTGTCGTTCCTATATTAGCTCCTAATACTACCCCTAACGCTTGACTCAAATTCATTAATTGTGCATTAACAAATCCAATTGCCATTACAGTTGTTACTGAACTTGACTGTACTAACCCTGTTACTCCTACTCCAACTAGAGTTGCCATAATTCTATTATCAGTAATTGCTCCTATTATTTTTTTAAGCCTATTCCCTGCTAATCTTTGCATTCCATCAGACATTAGTTGCATTCCATAAAGAAATAACCCTAGTCCTCCAATTACAGTAAATAATATGTCTAAAATATCTTTATTCACAATTCCTCCTAGTTTTTATATTTTCGTTCATATTTTAACATATAATACGCATTATTAACAGTTTTTTTACAGTTTTTTTACAATGAAAATCTACTGATTTTATTGATTTATATCAAACATACTAAAAATAATTTCTTTTTATTTTTACATAAAATTTATATTTTTAAAAAATTTTTACATTTATTGCTAAATATTCCAAGAAAAAAAATTCAATAGTTCATTGTATTATTTCTTTAAAATTTATAATTTCCTAACACATAAAAAAAAAGCCCATAAAAGGCTTTTTCATATAATTTAAAATTATCCTAATTTTGCTTTAGCTGCTTCTACTAATTTAGAAAATTCAGCTGCGTTATTAACTGCTAAATCAGCTAATACTTTTCTATCTAATAAAATTCCTGCTAATTTTAAACCATTCATGAATTTACTATAAGATAATCCATTAGCTCTTGAAGCTGCATTAATTCTGATTATCCATAATTTTCTCATGTCTCTTTTTAATACTTTTCTATCTCTTGTAGAGAAAGCTGCTGCTCTTATAGTTGCTTGTTTAGCTTGTTTAAATACTGTTCCACTCGCACCTCTAAATCCTTTAGCCGCTTTTAATACTTTTTTATGTCTTCTTCTTCTTACTAATCCAGTTTTTACTCTCACTTTAAGGTTTCCTCCTTCTTCAAAAATATGTCAATTCTTAAAATTATCTTCCTACTCCAGTTGGTAATAATACTGCTAATTTTCTAGCTGCTCCTTCTGAAACTACGAAATCTTTTTTAAGATTATTTTTTCTTTTTCTAGTTTTTTTAGTTAAAATATGGCTTTTCCCTGAATGTTTTACCACAAATTTTCCTGTACCTGTTACTTTTACTCTTTTTGCTGTCCCTCTATGTGTTTTCATTTTAGGCATTACAATTTCCTCCTTCCAAAATTCCTTTTAGATATATGTTAATTATTTTTTTGGCGATAGTATTATGAACTTTTGAGGTTCTTTGTATTTTTTTTCAATAATTGCAGTTTCTTCAAATTGATTAGCAACTTTTTCTAAAACTTGTATTCCAATTTCAGCATGCATTTTTTCTCTTCCTAAAAGGATTAAGCTTAGCTTAACTTTATCTCCTTTTTCAAGAAATTTAATTATTTGTTTTGTTTTAGTTTCTATATCATGAGTATCAATTCTTGGTTTTACTTTTATTTCTTTTAATAATACTATTTTCTGATTTTTCTTTGCAGCTTTATCTTTTTTCTCTTTTTCATATTTAAACTTACCATAGTCCATTATTCTGCATACAGGTGGTTCTGCATTCCCAGCAACTTCTACTAAGTCTAGTTTTTTCTCTTCTGCAAGGTCTAAAGCATCTTTTATAGATAAAACCCCTAATTGTTCACCTTCTTCACCTATAACTCTAACTTCTTTTGCTCTGATTTTTTCGTTAATTCTTGTTTTATCAGATATAGTAAAGCACCTCCTAAAAAAAATAACAGGGTTTTAGGAACCCTGTTAATATCAAAATAATATATAAAATATACTATATTTTCAATCAATCATCAACCCAATGTAAGCTTTGCTCATTAGGTGAGAAACAAGGTTTCTTCTTCCACAATTTTATATTACAAATTATTATATGTTTTTTTCTGCATATTGTCAACTTTTTTTTAACATTATTAATAAATTTATTTTATGGCGCGCCCAAGAGGAGTTGAACCCCTAACCCCTTGATCCGTAGTCAAGTGCTCTATCCAATTGAGCTATGGACGCATTCTATAAAAAAAAGTGGTATAACCACTTAAAATTTTTAATATGGCGGAGAAAGAGGGATTCGAACCCTCGATACAGTTTGACCCGTATACTCCCTTAGCAGGGGAGCGCGTTCGACCAGCTCTGCCATTTCTCCGTTTGGTCTTTGTTTCTCTCGACAAGAAGTATATTATCATAACAGATACTTTATGTCAACACTTTTTCTTAAGTTTTTTTATTTTTTATTGCTTCATTCATTAGTATCTATTGATTTTTTTAGTTTTTAATCTAAAAAAAATAAATTATTATTTCTTTTTTTATAATTTTCAAAAAATGTATGGTGTTCATTTTTGAATTCTTTTGACTTTTGATTGAAATAATATTAAACTATTATAAATATATTAAAGAGGTGACTTCATGTTTTATGAAAGTATCTGCCAAGTTTATGACTATATTTTCCCTACAAATATTAATCAATTAAGTTTTATAAATAATTCTTCGCCTATTTTAGAATTTGATTCTATCCTTGAAATTGGCTCAGCTACTGGTAACTTAACAGAACTTTTGTTCTCAAAAACTAAAAAGGTTAGTGGTATTGATTTAAATTCTGACTTAATTTCTCTTGCTG
>JAFGUR010000146.1 GCA_016938425.1 Fusobacteriaceae bacterium | reverse complement strand
TATTTAAACTATTCATTGCTTATTAAAATTCTATAAAATAATCATACTATTTTTTCAGGCTTTACATATAAAATTATATATAAATAATAAAAATCCCTTTTAAATTGATAATTAATTTTTCCAATTTAAAAGGGATTATTTCATTTACACAAAATTTTTTAACCTCAAAATTCAATTATTCTTTATTCATTTAGCTATTATAAAGAAATGTAAATATTCTTTAATTATCCTTTCATTCTCCCAGCAGATATATCAAATTTTCTAACAATTTCATCTAATATTTCTGCAAGTCCTGCTAATTCTTCTGAAGCTGCTGACATTTCTTCTGTTGATGCTGTTTGATGTTCTATCACTTCTGCAATTTTATCCAAAGCTATTTTCCCTCTATTTAATAATTCCTTTTGTTCTTCTGCTTGCATTTCTATATCTGTACTGGCTTCAGATAAGTTATGTATCACTTCTGCCACTTCTTTTGTTGATTCTGCTTGTTCTTCCATAGCTTTTGAAACTTTTTCTATCTTTTGATTTGTATTTTCAACTTTTATATTTATTTCTTGAAGTTTTTCTTCTGCTAAATTAGAATTCCCTATATTATTTTGGACTTTAGCTCTCATTTCATTAACTAATTCTGATATTATTTCAGTAAACTTATTAGATGTCTCTGCAAGTTTTCTTATTTCATCGGCTACAACAGCAAATCCTTTTCCTGCTTCTCCTGCTCTAGCAGCTTCTATAGCTGCATTAAGTGCTAATAGATTTGTTTGGTCACTTATACTATAAATAGAAACAATGTTTGCATCTATTTTTTTAGTTATTTCGTCTATATCCTTCATTCCTTCAAGAGTTTCTCTTACAACTCTAGTTCCTTCTATAGCAGCTTTTGATGCTTCAACTGATATTTTCATTGTATCTTCTGCATTTTCAGCAACATTTTTTACTGTATCTGCCATTACTGCTATTGTACTTGATATCTCTTCCATTCCTGCAACTTGAGTTCTTACATTATCTGTTATAATGCTCATCTTTTGTTCCATATCAATAAAATCTTTTTCAAGTTCTGTTTTCTTTTCGTTTTGAGACATAGCTCCTTCAGCAACTAAAACCATTTGAGATGACATTTCTGTTGATGAACTTGCAACATTTTCACTAGATCTTTTTAGTTCAGTCACTATATCTACCATTGATCCAACTAGTGAATTAAATGATTTTGATAATGTCCCTATTTCATCTTTCCTATTTGTAAATGACTTTTCTATATATCCATCATATTTATGCTGTGCCATTCTATTAGCAAAATTTGCAGCTAGTGTTATTGGTGAAGCTATTTTCTTTGCTACCATATATGATATTGTTGAAACTATTAGTAAACTTATTGGAATAATTAGTAGAATTAAAAGAGCTATTTTATCTGACTCTTCATATATTTCTTTTTTAGGAACAGTTATTCCAAAAGTCCATCCTGGTGTATTTGGAATTTTTTTAGTTCTCATAGTTACAATAAATCCTTTTAAGCTATTTTTTGTTTCAACATAAAATTTTTCTTGACTAATTATAGCATCTACAAATTTTTTCATATCTTCAACATTTTTATAATTTAACTTCATTCTAAACTCTTCTTGCGGATGTGCTAACACTGTTGTCTCATCATCTATAATCCAAGCATATCCACTTTTTCCAACTTTAACATTTGATATATTCGAAATAGTATCCAATAAAACATTATTATTTAAAATACCTATATTTTCTCCTAGATCATTTTTTACCATACAACTTATTACAAACACTGCTTTACCTGAAGTTTTTGATATCAATGGTCTACTAATTACATATCCTTTCCCTTGTTTTATAATCTCTTGAAAATAGTCTCTGTCTGATACTTCTACTAGTTGTCCATCAAATCTAATTCCTTTCCCATCTAATGATAAAAAAGTAAGATTATCATATCTTTCATTTTTTTCTTTTACATTCTTAGCTAAAAATTCAACAATTTCATCTCTATTTCCTGACTGTAATATTTTGTTTTCAGAAATTGCTGTCATTTCATTTATTAGGCCTTTCATATAAAAAGAAATAGCTTCTGTTTTCCCTTCTAAAATTTTTTCTTGAGATTCTTCTAATTCTGATTTTACTACTTTAGTTACTTGAAAATAAATTATTCCTCCAGTAATAATAAATAGTATTGTAAACAGCGATATATATATTGCTGTTATTGCGTTCTTAATTTTCATAGTTCCTCTCCTTAAACTTATTTTTTATATTTATTTGTAATTTTGAACTTAGATTATTAATTTCTTTTAATGAAAATATTTTTTGAAGAACTTTTATAGAATCAATATTAATGTTTTTATCATGATAAATAGAAATGAAGTTATTTTTAAAAAACACTAATGATAACTCTTTTAAAAAGTTTTTATAAAAAAAATCTCTTTCATGAATATTTTTTATTATTTCTTTATGCTCATAAGCAAAGAAGCTTTCATTAGTAGAGTAACCTATATATAATTCTTTATCATTCCAAACAAATGAAAGAAAACCATTTTTTATGGAATTATTCATCATTTTCATGCTAAAATTACTTTCACTGAAATCAACTTCTAAACAGTGACTTAAAAATTTTAGTGAAGTTGCCTTTGCTTTTAACAACTTGTCAATTTGATATATTAACACATTTAACATTTTTCCCCCTTATTTCTAGCGTTAAATTATTTTAATTTTTCCTAGTTTTTTATTTCAGATTCTTTTAATTTACTTCTCTTATAATTGCTTTAACTATAATAATAAAAATTTTTATAATTTCCTACAACACTTTTTCTTTTATGAAATTGAACATTACTTACACTATAAGACAATTGCTTCTTCAGTCTAAACTAAATTTATTTGTCATTTTTTTCATAATCTTTTTTTAAAAAAAGGCTCTAGGGAGAGCCTCTTTTTACATTAATACAAAAAATCTGGTATAAAAGTGACATCTTTGAAAGTATATTACAAAAAAATATAT
>JAFGUR010000145.1 GCA_016938425.1 Fusobacteriaceae bacterium | reverse complement strand
GTTAATAATAACATTTTTTTAATTTAATTGTCAATGTTCTATTTACTTTTTAATTCAAATTGCCTATAATAAATATAAATGAAGGTGAGGAAAAATATGAAAATTAAAAGAATAGAAGAAATTAAATCTTATGTTCATGAAAACAAATCTGTTTCAACCGAAGAGCTTTGCGCTAAATTCAATGTTTCAAGAAATACAATAAGAAGAGATATTGATATACTTGTTGATAAGGGAGATATTAAAAAAGTTTACGGAGGTGTTGTTTCAACTGATGAAAAACTTTCAAACGGATTAAAGAGTTATTCTATTAGAGAATCATCCAATTTGGACAAGAAAAAATTAATAGGAAAAAAAGCGAGTGAATTTATTTCTGATAATGATGTTATTTATTTAGATTCCGGAACTACTATTGTACATATTATTGAAAATTTAAAAAACATTAAAAATTTAACTATAATAACCGCAAGTATTCCTGTTATTAATCAAGTGATTCCTTTTGAAAATATAAAATTAGTAAGTCTTCATGGTATTCTTTCGAGACCAACTCTGTCTTTTGTAGGAAACAGTATTATTAAAACACTTGAACCATTTAATATCGATAAAGCCTTTATCTCTTGTAATGGAATTAGTATAGAAAAACAAATTACTAATTCTGTATTTGAAGAATACGAAATTAAAAAAACTGTCATTTCTAAAAGTAAAAAAATTTATTTATTGGCTGATGAAGAAAAATTTGATAACTTTGGAGCAATTACATTTGCAAGATTTGAAGAAATAACAGGACTAATAACCAATGCATCTCCTAAAAATGATTTATTAAGTCTACTTAAAGAAAAAAAAGTAGAATTATATCTTTGTGACTAATTCTACCGAATAATTGAATCTCAAAAAATTTTAAATATAGTTAAGATATATTTTTCCGGTTATAAAATTTTTGAAAAACTTATATTTTTATTCTTTTGTCAATTCCATAAATACATTAAGCAAAGTTCCGAACAGGAATGTATAAATTATTGTCCCTTCCCTAACAGAATTATTTGGTATTTTAAAAATATATATTATAGTCAAAGATATTATAACTAGAATTATGTCAACTAATCTTCTTAACGAACCGAATTTGATATTTGATTTTATTGAAATTTCATAAAAGAATGCTTCAAAAGGGAGTATGACTATATCTGCTTTTAGTGATAAACTAACTCCATAGGACATACAAGTTATTCCCAGTAATAAAACTATTACTTTGAATAAATATGAATTTAGCGACAAATTTGAAATAATTGGAATGGTATATAAAAAAAGGTTCATGGTACTTGCAAATATGTAAGTTATCAATAATTGTAATATCCTTATGAATCTAAAATTTCCTTTCAGTATGATTATTTGTCCAACAAAACAAATATAATTTACCAAGGCAACTACAGTTCCTACTTTAAGATTCAGAATCATACTTATATTATAACTGAATCCTCCAACTGTACTTTGACCCAAGTTAGATTTTACAAGTAGTGCCATTCCAAAAGCTGATATTAATGTACCTATAATTAATATAAAAATTCTTTTTTTTATATTTTTAGTACTTATTAAAAAGTTGTCCATATTTAATATTCCTTCCTCATATATTTTCAAATTTGATTCTTTAAGGCCATAACAAACATTTATTGATTTATAAGGTGTCCATCAACCGTTGCTGGCGCGGTTTGAACGCGTAGTCCAAGATTTGAATGTTTAGTTTTTAAGTTTTTTTACAACTCTCACTACGTTTCACATTAAATAATCTAAGCTTTTCAAGCAAAGATTATCTAAAAAATCGTGCATTTATTTCCTAAAAATAATATTGGACACTATTAAAATCAAAGTATTTCTATTTTTAAGTAATTCCTAATTATTAAAAGAATCTCCATTGATTGGAGATTCTTTGTTTTATATTTATACTATTTTTTATTTACCGCCAGCAAAATTATATAACATTTTTTCACGCATATCAGTTGTATCTTTTCCAAATATCTCTGCTATTCTATATGCAAAAGGATATGGAGTTGCGGGACCTTGACTTGTTACTAGGTTTTTATCTACTACCACAACTTCATTCTGAAAAATTCCGCCTATTAGTTTTTCTGCATAACCTGTATATCCCGTTACTTTTTTACCTTCAATTACTTTGGCATCTGACAGCACCACCGTACCAGAACACATTGCAGCTATATATTTATTATTGTCATTAAAGTATTGCACCATTTTTATTACTTCGGGATTTTCTTTCAGGTTTTGTCCTCCGGGACGTCCTCCGGGTAAAACAATCATATCGTACTCTTTTACCTCTTCTCCAAAAGCTTTGTCCGCTTCTACATACATTCCGTGCATCCCTTTTACAAGTTTTTCACCAAAATGAAAGGTATCACAGATAAGCCCTGCTCTTCTTAAAATATCCACTATTGTAAGTGTTTCTCCTTCTTCATAACCTTCGGCCATGAATACTGCTATTTTACTCATATCTATCCTCCTATTCTGCATTAAAAGCATTAAAATATACCATACGGTTTTTTACAGCCATACTATCTCCGCCTAAAACATCTACCAATTTGTAGGCAAAAGCATAAGTTGTTGCAGGTCCACGACTGGTTATTATATTTCCGTCTACAACTACAATATCTTCTTTAAATGTTCCCGTAGTTTCTATTTTTTTGTCATAACCTACATAAGCAGTATAATTTTTACCATCTAAAAGTCCTGCTTTCCCAAGAACTATTGGTGCTGCACACATGGCACATACAAACTTTCCTGCTTCATTCATATCTTGTACCAGTTTAATAACTTTTTCGTCATCTCGTAAATTTGTTGCTCCGGGTAATCCTCCGGGAAGAACAACCATATCATAATTTTTTATACTTTCATCAATGATTTTATCAACTTTTACAGTTATATTATGACTGCCTGTTATCATTTCATTTTTTGTACCTATCATATGACATTCAATTTCTGCTCTTCTAATTATATCAACTATTGTGAGAGCTTCTCCTTCTTCAAAACCTTCAGCGAATAATACAGCTACTTTTTTCATATTTTTATTCCTCCAATCTTTTATTTCAATATACCATAGATAAGACTCTATAAAAAGCACATAAAACTTACATATATGTAAAAAAAAATTGCAAATTAAGAAAATAAGGTTCCGTTTAGCCTATCACGTGCAAAGGTCTTAACTCTTTTATGAAACCTCTATTGATTTTATTAATTATGACACCGATAACACTTATTAAAATAGGTCTTTTGGAATATTCTAAAGTTGTAGTATTCTTAAAATACAAAATCACCATGGATTCTTTAAGTATAATTAATGCTGTTATCTTCTACTTGTTATGACTAGCACGCACTATATATGCTTACGATTGTTATTGTTTTTTTCAAATTTTGGTTACTAAGCTGTTGTTCTTCCTACTATGCTTGCTTCAAATATAGTTGAAAGAGCTACTGCACTTGCTGTATCATTAAAAGCAAAAGGTAATGATTTAAAGCAACTTGCAAGTCCCACTGGAATCACAGCATTATTAAGCATTACAGCACCGGCAATGTACGGAGTAAATTTAAAATATAAAAGACCATTTATAAGAATAATGATAGGTAGAATAGTTTCAGGGCTATTTGTCAAAATTACTGCTAAAAGTATATGGTTTTGATTCTCTGAGACTTGTAGTACTTCCATTATTTATAGGTGCCAGAAACAACTTTGTTTATGCTGTTATTACATGTTATCGTTTGTAATTACTTATAGCTACTTGAATTTTAGGCTTTGAAGAATCTACAGAATAAGGTATAATCTTTCTTAAGAAGAAAGTTCTTGATACAGTCGATCCATCTCTGGCAAAGAGCTTTTTATCAAAGACGGATAAGACTGTATATCAAATTTAAGGAGAAAATACCATGAAAAAATTAAATATAATCTATTATTCACCAACAGGCACTTCTAAAAGTATTGTAGAGAAAATTTCGGAAGGAATAGAATTAAGATTAGATTCTGAATATAATTTATCAAAACAACATACAAAAAATAAGATAAACATAGAAAAAGATTCTTTAACTATATTTGGATTTCCAGTTTATGGAGGACGTCTACCTGAAAATATTATAGATGAACTAAAAAAAATTAAGGGGAATGATTCATTTGCTGTTATTGTAGTTATTTATGGAAACAGAGCCTATGAGGATGCCCTTTTAGAGTTAAAAGATATAGTTAGCGAAAATGGTTTTAATGTGATTGGTGCTGGAGCATTTATTGGAGAACATTCTTTCTCAACGCAAGAAAAACCGATAGCTGAAAACAGACCAGATGAATCTGATTTCACTAAATGTAATGATTTTGCTAAAATGATTAATGAGAAACTATTGAACCAAGAAAAAAAAGAATTAGATATTGACATTCCTGGAGACTATCCATATAAAGAACGTAAGTCAAATCCCTTGCTGATACATCCTGAAACTAATTATGAAAAATGTATAAATTGTAAAGTATGTGTTAAAGTTTGCTCAACTAATGCAATATCAGATTTTATTGAAACCAATAGAGAATTGTGTACTTGGTGCCATGCCTGTGTCAAGAGTTGCCCTACAGGAGCTAGAACTTTTGATCATGAAGCTATAAATTCTATAAGAGAAAGATTATTCTCTGCTTGTTCAAAAAGAAAGGAACCTGAATTTTTTGTGTAAATAGAAATTCTTCTAAGTTGGTTTTTAGTTTTTCTATTTTAACTATAGTTAAAATCTATCTTCAAAATGAATATGGAGTTGACCTAGAATTTTACAGGATACCCATTTCTTTGTTACTCCTACTGTTTTTGTTTTAATCATTTTTCTAAGTTGCATATGAAGATTTTCTACAATATTCATTGTATACATCATTTTTCCTAATTTCTAGGGTGTAACTAAAAAAACTCTCTACTATGTTTTTCAACAATAATAGACTTAAATTCATCTTTTCTTCCTCTTGGAAAAGAAAGAAGAGCTTTACCAAAAGTGACCTTACTTTTATCAGTATACTCATCCCTTACGTTTTCAGTTTCTTCAGGGGCTTTACTACTTAAAAATTACCTAAAAATAAAAACACGTTAATTTTAAAAGTACCCAATATTATTTTTAGGAAATAAATGTACGTTTTTTGTGTAACTTCCATTAAATAAAAATTTAAAAAGTGTCATTTAATAATGACACTTTTGCTTTAAGATAATAAAAAATACTACATGAAAGAACTTTGCATTAAGGTAATTTTCAACATTAATTTAAATTAAAAACTATAAGTTACAGCAAATTTTATATATTTTTGTGTCTCATCAACTTTACCACTACTTGTATAATTTGTCGGTTGGATGTACATAGAAGTGGCATAATTTACATTGTTAATTGCTTTGCTTAAGTCTAACCCATATCTATTCCTAGATTTTTCTTTGGAAAAATCCTCAGAACCATCAGCCTTTTTATACTTATATTTACCTATATCAAGCCTTACCCATGGAGTTATTGTTATTCCAGATAATTTTGTGGATATTGATCCTCTGAGTTGAGTTTCAGTTTCTCCATCATCTTTTCCAGATGCCAAATCTTCTTTCCCATAATTATATAATTGCGCTACTAAAGTATAATTTTTAATCCCAGTATATTTTACTCCAGTTAATAACTCGTAAGTAGAATAATAATCACCTATCGAGCTAGTCTTATCTGTCTTATCTTTTGTAATAAGCCAATCACCTGTAACTGAAAGATTCTTTGTTATAGGATAAGATAACATTGGTCTTATTCTGTAAGAAATTGTTTTACTCCCTGCAATTGTACTTGTATCTAATTGAGTTCCTAACCCTAACGTTAAGGTAGTCCCCTTTTGCGATTTAAAAATCTGATTGTTTATATAGGCAACAATTCTTTCTCTAGAAGCTGCAGCAGTAGTCCCTGCAGAATTATCACTATCTCCTATAAAATCGTAATCCGTCGTCTTAATGTCTACTGACAAGGAAGTCTTATCAGATATTGTTTGAACAGTGGCAAGGCCTAAAGTAACAGCATCTTTTAATTCATCACCATTTTTATAGGCATTCGATTCTACTTCCATATATGGAGTAATTGTTGTTTTTCCAAATGTAAAGATTGATATTAGTGTTGAAAGAGTTACAACCAAAATTAATTTTTTATTTTTCATTTTTTCTCCTTTATTTTTTATTTAGATAATATTAATAAAAATTTTACAATATTTCTCCGTTAGTTTTAATAACTTCTTTATACCAGTAAAAAGAATCTTTTTTGTATCTTTTAAAACTTCCATTTCCTTTATCATCTCTATCTACATAGATAAATCCATATCTTTTCTTCATTTCTCCCGTACCTGCACTAACAAGATCTATACAACCCCATGGAGTATATCCAATTAAATCTACTCCATCCTCTAAAACGGCTTTTTTCATCTCTTCAATATGTTTTCTAAAATAATCTATTCTGTAATTATCATGAATACTTCTGTCTTCTTCTAAAGTATCAATAGCACCCAACCCATTTTCTACAATAAATAAAGGGATTTGATATTTATCATACATCCAGTTTAATGTAATACGTAGTCCAACTGGGTCAATTTGCCATCCCCATTCACTGGCAGGTAAAAGAGGATTTTTATATCCGCTGATTTCATTTCCTTTGCTTTTATCTTGATTTGAGGGATTTGCAATTACAATAGAACTAGAGTAATAACTAAATCCTATATAATCTACCGTTCCTTCTTTCAGCACTGCTTCATCTTCAGGAAGGGTTTGGATTAAAAGCTTATTTTTTTCTAGAAACTTATAATATGAATTAGGATATTTTCCTCGTACACTAACATCTAAGAACATATAGGCATTTTGAAGTTTTTTTACATGGGCAAGTACATCATCAGGACTACAAGTTGCAGCATAAGAAGTTGGATGAAGAAACATACATCCAATAATAAATTCAGGATTAATGGCCTTACCTATTTTAACTGCTTTGGCACTTGCAACAAGCATATAATGGGCTGCCTGATATTCAGCTTGCAATTTGTTTTCATTTTCATT
Organism: Fusobacteriaceae bacterium; assembly: GCA_016938425.1. GTDB lineage: Bacteria > Fusobacteriota > Fusobacteriia > Fusobacteriales > Fusobacteriaceae > JAFGUR01. The sequence continues at coordinate 8,628 of JAFGUR010000145.1, read as the reverse complement.
AATTTGTATTCCACCCGGTTTCCAAGGTTTTCTTACAATCATATTAATTTCATTAAAAGTCATCCAATATTTTACCTTTTTAGAAAATCTCTTAAAAACAACTTCACAATAATTAATGAAAAAATCTATTAATTTCCTATTTCTCCATCCTCCATATTCTTTAACAAGATGATAAGGCATTTCAAAATGTGATATTGTTACAACAGGTTCAATTCCATATTTTAAGCACTCGTCAAACATATCATCATAAAATTTTAAACCCTCTTCATTAGGTCCAGTTTCATCACCTTTTGGAAATATTCGTGTCCAAGCTATACTTGTTCTAAAACATTTAAATCCCATTTCATGAAATAAGGCAATATCCTGTTTATATTGGGAATAAAAATCACTGGCTTCATGGTTTGGATAATAATATCCATCAATAACTCCATCAGTTATTTTCCTCTCTGCTCCTTTATTCCCGGCAGTCATAACATCGCTAACGCTGACACCTTTTCCACCTTTGTTCCATCCACCTTCTACTTGATTGGCAGCAACAGCTCCACCCCACAGAAAATTATCAGGTAATTTATTCATAATCATCTCCTTTTTTAATCTTTTTTCACTGCTAATTCAGGAGTTGCATATTTATTTACTTTTTCTAATTCCATTTCTTCGGGAATATCTTCGTCACCTATTTTAAGCACAATAGTTAATATCATTGCTACAAAGATACTTATAAGTACACCGATTATAATATGTATATAGCTTTTTGCTGTATATGTAGGTAAAGCCAATATTCCAGGAAGTATTAATGCTGTAGCTCCCGCTCCCCAGAAATTTGCATATGCAGATGCAATTCCGCCCGAAATCATTGCAATTATAAAGGGTTTTTTGTATTTTAAGTTGAATCCGAATATTGCCGGTTCAGTTATTCCAAATATTGCTGTAATTCCAGCCGTTAAAGCATTTGATTTATTTACTTTATTCTTTAATACCAAGAATACTCCTAAACAAGCACCTGCTTGAGCCATATTTCCCATTAAATTTGCAGGTCCTATTACTGAATATCCGTATTCTGCAATCAGTTGAGCGTTGATAGGTGTAATTGCATAATGCATACCAAATAATATAAGTACCGGTCTAAATGTTCCAAACAAGAAAGAACCAATTACACCATTTGTTGTATATAAATAGCTCACAATTTGTGCTACGGTTTTTCCTATGTATGTTCCAAAAGGTCCTATAGCAATTAAATCAAGAGGTACCATTATAAATAAAACAAGCATAGGAACAAATAATGTTTTAAACATATCTGGCGTTCTTTTATTTATAAAATTATATACATAACTCATAATCCATACCGATATAATTATAGGTATAATTGTTGATTTGTAATTTACAAAAAGAGCCGGCAACCCTAAAAAATTAAGACTGGTAACTCCGGATTTACTTGCTGCAGCTGCTCCATTCATTATAATTGGATGCATATAAGCTCCAGCTAAAGCGACTGCAAGAAATTCGCTGGTTTTGAATTTTTTGGCTGCACTTACTGCAAGGAAAAATGGAAAGAAATAAAATATTAAATCTCCAATTAGAGTAAATACTTGATAAGTTCCGCTTGTTTTTTCAACTAATTTTAGAGTCAGAAGAATTGATGTTACGGATTTTACCATCCCACATCCAATAAGTACAGGTATTGTTGGCCCAAAAACACCTGAAAGTGTTTCTACTGCTTTGGTTATTGGATTTTTCTTTTTGTTAACTGCTTTTACTTCTACATTTTCTGAAGTTAAACTAACCATTGCGCTTAATGCATCAAATACCCCTTTTACTTTGGCTCCAATTATTATTTGTAATTGTCCTCCGCTAAACTGAGACTTTAGTACCCCTTCAAGTCTGTCTAAATCTTTTAGATTTACTATTGACTCGTCTTTGACATTTAACCTTAATCTGGTAGCGCAATGAGTTAGATAAGTGATATTGGATTCCCCGACAACATCTAAAATTTTTCTTGCTAATTCTTCATTTTTCATTATTTTTCCTCCCGTTTATTTTATTTAAGAACTTCAAATTAATTATTTTTTGTAACTGTTCAGACATAACTAGATAAATATAATCCTTTTGTTTTTATGGAGTTTGTGGCAACGCCCCATAATTTTCCATCCAAGCATCCACTGAAAAGAACAACCATATCATATTCTTTTATTTCTTCTCCGAACTTTTTATCTCCCTCAATGTACATTCCAGACATTCCTTTAACAAGCTTATCTCTGAAATAAAATGTGTCACAAGTTACTTCTACCCTGCTTTATATCTCAACAATAGTTAGCGTTTTCTCTTCTTCATAACCTTCCACAAATAGCACTACTAATTTTTTATATCAACATTCTTAAACAAATTGTTCTAAAAAAAATCAAAGTGACTTTAATTAATTTTTAATGCTCTAAATACATTCATAGAGTATCATGGCTAATCGCAAATTTAAAGCACATTTATTTTATCTCTATGTAAAAAAAAATTGCATATAGCTTGACTTTAATATAAGTTATTTGATATATTTTTAACTAACTATAAACTAATAGATAATGATTTTTTATCATCATTCAAATAATTGTCGAAGGTGAAATAAGTTTATAAAAATCAGATTAGAATGGAGAATTTTACATGTTAAATAATTATGATTATTTTATTGTTATTGCTGAAGAACTAAATATCTCAAATGCTGCAAAACGTCTTTTTATTTCGCACCAATGCTTAAGTAAATATTTAAAAAACTTGGAGGAGAGGTATAATGTTACTTTTTTTGATAGAAAACCAAAACTAAAGTTAACTACAGCTGGAGAAATTATGCTTCAAACTTTAAGAAATATAGAATTATTAGAAAAGAACTTGGAAAATCAACTATCAGATATAAATGAAACTAATAGTGGAACTATTCATTTTGGAATCCCTGAAGGTAGATACTCCATAATAGTCCCAAAACTTTTGAAAGCATTTAGAGACATTTATCCTAATGTTGACTTAGTAATTCATCATGCAACTTCTTTACAAATGCAAGATATGATTCTCGAAAATTCACTGGATTTATTTTTATCTGGTATAAGTAATCTTTCAAACTCATTACTTAAGTACGATATTATTTTGAATGAAAAAATGTATTTAATAATTTCAGACAATCTATTGAAAAAAAGTTTTCCCGAGAACTACCCACAGTGTAAAGAGACATTTAAAAATGGTGTTGATTTAAAACTATTTGAGCATGTTCCTTTTGTTCTTAATAAGAAAAACTTTAATTCTCGTATTTTATTAGATAATCATTTAAAGAAATTAGGGATTACATTAAATTGTATTAATGAATTAACTCAACCGGATATACATTATTTATTATGTGCAGAGGATTATGCTGCAAGCTTTTGTTTTAGTATGTACCTTTCCGGAATAAATCAACTAAATAAATTCTCTGATAATAAATCACTGCTTAATGTGTTTCCAATAATAGACTTAGATGAAGTAAGTCCTCTCGCACTTATTTATCATAAAAACAAGATTTTTCCATCATATATTAATGATTTCAAAAGAATACTTAAAAATTTATGTAATCCATATTCCAATGAATCAAATAAAAAATCGGAGTAATTCTACTCCGATTTTTTATGGAACAAATAACATTTCTATATTATTTACTTCTTCTAAATTCTTTATTAGATTAAACTTTTCTTCTTTATTTTCGTAAAAAGGTGTTTTTTCTAAAAGATTACTAAATTTATTCTCTAACATATCCCATCCAAAAGGCGTTTCTACATCTCCAATTGGAACGGGAATCCATTTTTCTAAAACATCTCCATTAATATTTACTATTATAACTTTTGTTGCACAAAAATGAGTAGGATTATTATTTAAATATTCCTGAACTTTATCATCTTTTATAACTTTTATTTTTCCAACAAGTTCATGAATTTCTGAATCATTAAAACTCTTAAAAATTAGCTCTTCAGAATTCATTCTTCCATATTTTAATGCTATAGCAGAAGTAAATTGGACACTCGCTTGAGCTCCAATAGCTGTTTTAGGATTTGGATTAGACAAACGGTAAACAAAAGAGGATGTCCTTATGTCTATAGAAAGAATATCTTGAGGTTTTAATGAATATTTTTCTTTTAACTCAATTACTGCATCAAGAGTAGCATGAAGGCCTCTTTGACAGGCATGACGTTTAAAATAAATATCTGTAATTTTAAATGTTTTCCCGAAATCTTTCAGTACATTTTTTGTATCACAGTATCCACTTGTCCCCTTAAAAGCTTGAAAAAATCCATATTTGCCTTCAAGAGCCGCATTAGGTCCCGTGAATCCACATAAAGAAAGCCTTATAGCTCTTAAGCCTGTTAGTGCTCCCCAGCCACTACACATTATTTTCCCAGAAGTTCCATCATTTTGATATTCAATCAGTCCTCCAGTAAATAGCGAAGCTAAGCCCATTGCATTTTTTGTTTTTTCTGAATCTAATCCCTTTATTTTTGAAATTAATACTGCTGAAGCAATAGCACCGCAAACTCCAGTAGCATCAAAACCTCTTTCTCTATACATAAAAGGATTTATTGCTTCCCCAATTCTAGCATATACTTCATAGGCTGCCGTAATTGCAACAATCATTTCTTTTCCATTTGTTTTATGAAGTTGCGCCATGCTTAAAAGTAATGGAACTAATACTGAACCTGGATGTCCCATGGCATGCCTATATCCATCATCTAAATCAGCGCAACGAGCCATCATTGTATGAACGAAAATGGCATTATCAGAACCAGTCAATATCTTTTCCGTTCCAATTAATGAAACTAAATCTTCTTTTTTTATAGTAATATCGTTTAAATTTGCATACTCCATAATTCTTTCGCTTTCCTCACAATAACGTCCAAAAATAAGGTTGCCATAGGAATCAAGTATTGCTTGCTTTGCGACTTCTTTTGCTCTTTTTGATAAATCCTCATATTTAAGATTAACAACAAAATTGGCTAGTCCATAAATTAAATAATTCATTTTTGCTCCTTTACTAAATTATAATCAATTCCACAGAATATATTATAAATAGTAACAGATTCATCTGCAATTTCCAGCACAATATTTTTACTAATATGTAATTTTTTTTTGCACATAACTAACTATTCTAGTATCGTATCCATATTTATTAACTTAAGTATTTAACATAAGACCTCTCTTGGAGTCTTTAAAAATTTCCAGAATTACTCAAGTAAGTCTTATTCCTTTTTTAAATTAATATCACAGAAATTATTTTATTTTTTTAATTTTGTACCCTTCTTTTTTTAATAAATCTAAAATAGATTCCTCACTAATAATATTTGCATAGTCCATAATAACAAAAATTTCTTTTTTTTCTTCTGCAATTTTAGTAAGCTTATTTAAATAATTATAGTTTTGATTAACAATAATTTTATCTTCAATTTTAAATTCTATATCTGATTTTGGATTATAATTTTTCTTTAATTTTTTTACATCACCTTTAATCCAAGCGTCTACTAAATCTGAAGTATTATTGCCATTATAATCAGTATCAAAAGCTTCTATCATATAATTTACTTCTTCATCACTTAAAGTAATTAATAAATCAATTAGATATTTCTTGTCTGTAAGATAAGTAATATTTTTATTTTCTCCTTCATCAATTAGATATTTTGTAGGCAATTCAGTAAACTCTTCTGTACGATATTCACTAACTAATAACAACTGTAATGCAAACCATGGTTTAATAAGATTAATTTCATTTTCAGAAAATAGATTTTTATATTTTTCATTAAGAATATGCATATTTTTTTCAGATAAATGATTCTTTAGACTATCCCCATCTGTATAAAAAAATTTACCCATATACTCAGCCAAAAGGCTAACATCACCTGATTCTATTTTAGTCATTATTTCATTATTAATAATATTTTCATTTGATGTATCAATAACTAAATTGTTTACTCTTTCATAGGTATCTAAAACCTCTTTATTTAGTGGAATTTTTTTATCGACTCTTCCTGTAATAGTTCCAAAAATATAAATTTGTTGATCATCTTTAGACGCCTTATAGAATAATCCTTTTACTTCTTTACTAAAAGCAACACTACTTATAAACAATAAAATTATTATATAACTTATTTTTTTCATCTGTACTCCTTTTACATTTAAATATTATTTTTTATCAACTAATGGTGACATTTTGTTTATAATTTCCATGAATGATACAGCACCATTCTCTCTTAATTTTTTTTCCATGTTTTTATCTCCTTGAAGAATTGCCAAATCTAAAGGCATCCAAATATTTTCAACAGGGATGTTTAGGTTCATTTTATTTTTTATTAATACATCTAAAGCATTTTCTGATTTATTTACTACAGCGATAGCAACTAGTGATATCCTTTCTTCTGAAATTTTAGCACCTTTTTTTAAAAGTAAATCTACAATAATTCCATCATCGTTTGAAATTGCTACTAATAATGGAGTTGCCCCTGTGGAACTTTTAACATTAATATCCGCATTCTTACTAATTAAAAGTTCAACTATAGAATAGTTTTTTTTCTGTACTGCATAAAGTAATGCTGATTCTCCATCTTCATTTAAAGCATTTACATCTATATTGTTATTTATAAGAAGTTCCTCAATCTTTGGAGCTCCTATATATGATGCTAAATGAAGTGCTGTTATACCATCTTTTGTTTTTAAATTAACATTTGCTCCCATTTTAATAAGAAGTTCCGCAGCGTCAAAAGAATTTTTCATTGAAGCATACATTAAAGCGGTCATATTATCTTCATCCAAATCATTAACTTTAAAGCCATTTTCTAAAAGAATTTTTATTATTTTTTCTGAATTATATATGGCTGATTTTTGTAATAAATTCAAATCATTTTCTTTATAATTTAAAAGGTTTTTATCTTTATCAATATAATACTGGAATACTTTTTCAGAGTTATTTTCTACTGAATAAACAAAAGCATTTTTATTATTTTCATCTTTTAGTTCTGAGTTTGCCCCTTTTTCTATAAGATATTTTGTAATAAAGTCATTATTATTCTCTGCTGCAAATATTAATGCAGTTTTACCTTTAGCTGTTCTTGTGTCCAATTGACTTTTTTTATCTATCAAAATCTTTGCTGTTTCTGTTGCATCATTTACTAAAGCATACATAAGTGCATTATACCCATCTTCATCTACAAGATTTACATTTGCTCCATTTTCAATTAGTAATTCAGATATTTTGTAACTATTTTCCCTAGCTGCTGACATTAATGGAGTACTCTGATCGTTATCTATACTATTAACTTTAGCCCCTTTATTTATCAATAATTTCGCTGATTCATATGAGTTATTTATTGCTGCATAATCCAGTGCTGTTGAACCATTATTGTTTTTATAATCAATTTTTGCCCCATTATTTATTAATAGTTTTAGTATTTCATAATTATTTTCATAAGCTGCTGACATAAGAGGCGTACTACCCCAATCATCAATACTGTTTACATCTGCATTCTTTTCCAAAAGTAGTTTACTTACTTCATAGGAACCCTCCGTGGCAGCATAATCTAATGCTGTTGAACCAAAACTATCTTTTTGATTAACTTTTGCACCTTTTTCAATTAATAACTTAGTTATATCAATTAAGTTTTTGGATGCACTAACAAATAATGGAGTTTTGCCATCACTGTTCATAATTTCTAAATTAGGATTTTCATTAATAACTAATTTTAACTCTTCAATATTATTATTTTCAATTGCTGAAAATATTTTATTTTCAATTTGCCTCTTTTTAAGAAGAACTATGGTACTCTCCTCATTTTTATTTAAAGCATAATCTAATGCTTTCTTATTTTGTTTATCAATTATATCAATGTCAGCAAAACTTTCTATAAGTAATTTTGATATCTCAGTATAACCATTAATTATTGAGTATATTAATGCTGTTTGTCCTTCTTTATTCTGAAAATTTAAATCTACTCCATAATTAATAAGATCTTCTACCACTTTATCAGCTTTAGAACCATTATTTTTTAAAGCAATCAAAAGAATGTTTTCCCCTTCATTGCTTGCAAGTTCTGTATCAGCATCATAATCTAAAAATAAGTCCAAAATTTCTAAGTTATTATTTTTAGCTGCTATCATTAGGGGACTAAGTCCTTCAGAATCCCTTACATCTATATCTACAGGGACATTTTCCAGAATGCTTTCACATAGTTTATAATCAGCATTCTTTACAGCGTTTAACAAATCCTCATTTCCCAATGCCAATAGATTTGACACTGCCATAATTAAAAAAACAAATAATTTTTTCAAAATCTTACTCCTTTTCTTTAAGTTTTATATACAATTTAATTTAATTGATATTAATTTTTATTTAACAATTTTTAAAACATTTATTGTAATTTTTCAGTAATTTTTACAATAACCATTTCTAGTATTGTCATTTTATATAAAATATGACAATAAGAGAATTATTTCTGGCACAAGAGGGGATTATCCCCTGCTAGAATATTTTTAAATACCTAATCATTTTCACTTAGTTCACTAGCGAATAATTCACTTTGCGCTAACACTCTATCAGCTTCCATTCTAGCCAAATCTGGTGGGTAGCCATATCTCATTAGAATT
>JAFGUR010000144.1 GCA_016938425.1 Fusobacteriaceae bacterium | reverse complement strand
TATTGAATTAAGTGAAGTTTCAGATATTTTTTACAACAATTTTATTTTCTTTTCTATAGATACTATAAATTTTATTGGTATTAAAAACTGTAATTCCTTTGAAAATAAAATTTTAGATACTGATTTATTAGAATATATTCCTGTTATAAGAAAAAAAATCGAAAGTCTTAATATAAATTATTTTATTTATATTCTAAGGTGTTTTGACAATACTTTGTATACAGGAATAGCTAGAGATTATATAAAAAGATACGAAAAACATATAAATGGAACTGGTGCTAAATACACCAAATACCATATTCCAAAAAAAATTGAAAAGGTTTGGAGAATTAGTAGTAGAAGTAAAGCAAGTAAAGTTGAAGCATACATTAAGAAACTATCAAAATCAAAAAAAGAGGATTTAATTGAAAATCCTCAAATTTTAAAAGAAATTTTTAATGATATCATTTTAATTTAAACAATTGTTCAATGTTCAATATTAAAGCTGCTGTACCGTCGCCAAGTATTGATGCTCCAGACAGATATCTTATATAATCAAAATCATCACTTAAAGGTTTTACTACTATTTCTCTTCTTTCCATAACTTGATTTACTGGTAATGCCTTTTGTGTTCCATCAACATCTAAAACAATCATTATTATAGAATTATCTTCACCATCAAAATACTCTTTAGTTGGTATGATAGGAATAATTTTTTGTCTTAATTTAACAAATTGAGTTTTTCCTACAACATTAACAAATGTCTCTTCATTTATACAGAAAACTTCCTTTATGTATACTGTAGGAATAACATACTTTTTCCCCTTTATATCAACAACTGTACCATTTAAAGAAGTCATATTTTGAGGAATTCTTAATAAAAATGTTACTCCTTGTCCTAATTTATTTATTATAGAAATTTTCCCACCTAATTTACTTAATTCAGTTTTTACAACATCCATTCCTACTCCTCTTCCTGAAATTGTATCAACTTCTTGAGCTGTGGATAATCCAGGGGCAAATACTAAATTTATAATATCTTCCTCTGTAAAATTTTCATTTCCTGTAATTACACCTTTTTTTAGTGCAGAGGCATAAATTTTATTTGGATCCATTCCTTGCCCATCATCAGATATTTCAATATATACATGCCCTTTTTCTGCTTTTGCAGAAATAGTTATCAATCCATTTTCACTTTTTCCACATTTAAGTCTTTCACTAGGCATTTCTATCCCATGAGCTGCAGAATTTTTTACCAAATGTAAAAGTGGGTCAATAATTTTATTTCCAACAACCCTATCAATTTCTGTATCTTCTCCATATATTCTTATTTGAGCTTTTTTATCTAATTTTTTTAAAGAATCCCTAACTGTCATATTTACTTTTTGAAATATATTTCTAAGTGTTATCATTCTAAATGAAATTGATAAATTTTGAATTTCCTTAGTTATTCTAAAACTAGTCATCATAGTTTTTACTATAACAGAATCCTTACTAAAATCATTTAATATATTTTTTTCAAGTTGTGACTGAACCATCATTAATTCTTCTAATAAATCAATTAGATGATCTGCTTTTGTTACAGGAACTTTTAAAGATTCTAATCCTTCATCTTTCTTATCATTTTTCGAATTTTGAATTTTTAAAGCATTTACAATATCTTTACTTGTAGCTTTTTTTTCTTCTACTGCTATCTCTCCAAATTTCTTATTTGGTTTTTCTTCTTGAGTACTCAAAATCTCTTTGATATCTTCTTTTTTTAATACACCTTGTTCAACTAAAATTTCTCCTAAGACATTTCCTTTATTTTTTTCTTCATTTATAAATGTATTTAGTCTAACTATATTATCCTCTATTTTATAAATATCAGTCTCTAATTGATTTTCATCTTCTGCAGACATTGCATCTTTTAAATAAATAAAAGAATCTAATAATGTTTCAATCAATAAAAATCTATCACTTAAATCTTTATTCCCCATTATATCAATTAATTCTAAAATTTTCTCCATAAGTTCACTTAAAGTTTTTATACAAACTTCATTAAGTAAATCGGATAATTTTAGAATATCCGTTTTTAATTCAGAAAAAAATATAGGAGTTTCTTCAGAATGTTCCATTTTTACTATTTTTAGTTCAATTTTTTCTATTTCATTTACTATATCTTTTTTATTAATTTCTAGCTCATCACAAAATTCAACAACTTTATCATCTGGAATATCTTTTACATATTCAATTTCTACCTTTTTAATTTCTATTAAATCTAAAATATCATCCTTTAATGGAGTAAATAAATTTTCTTCCAATTCTAAAAAAATTGAAAGAATATTTGTGTGCATTTCATATTCTTTACTTTTAATTTGTGTTTCACTTGGAATTGTTCTAATAAATTCTCCAAATTCACTTATTTTATTTAAAACCATAAAAGCACGTACACTTTTAAAAACACATTTTTCTTCAATTATAACCGTTACTTTAGCTAATTTATTAATTGATTTTAAAATTTTTATGTTATTATTAATAGCAGAAGGTATAACTTCTATCTTTTTTTCTTCTATAGGTTTAGCTCTTTCAATAGATTTTCCTCTACTTCCTTTTCCATTTACGTCTAAAATCTTTTTAATTGATTCAATTAAAATTTCTAACCCTTCACATGGAGCTTCATCTTCAACGCTTGCAATTTTTATACTTACAAATAACTCATTTAGAAAAGCAAAACCTGTTTGTAAAATATCTAAAATTTCTTTTGAAAATGGAATTGTATTATCCCTTACAATATACATTAAATCTTCCAATTTATGTGTTAACATTTCCATTCTTACAAATTCCATTGAAGCACTCATTCCTTTTATTGAATGGGCAACACGAAATAATTCATTTATTAAATCTTGATTAGAACCTTCTTCTAATTTTTTAAGAGAAATTTCTGCATTACCCATAAGTTCGTTCATGTCTTCAATAAAGTCGTCTATAAATTCTGATTTATCAATATCCATCTCTGCACCCCTACTTATTTTTTTCTATATATTTCATTATTGCAAAAGGTATATCACTTAAAGGTAATATATCATCAATTCCTCCTAAAGATATTGCTTCTTTAGGCATTCCAAAAACTATACAACTTTTTTCATCTTGTGCAATTGTGTAAGCTCCATTTTTTTTCATCTCCAAAATTCCTTTTGCACCATCTTTACCCATACCAGTCAAAATAGCACCTACAGCATTTTTACCTACAAATTGAGCCATTGAGTAAAAAAGAACTTCTACTGAAGGCCTTTGATGAAAAATTAGAGGTCCATTATTTATCTCAATTAAATAGTTTGCTCCTTCTCTTTTAATAGTCATATGCTTATTGCCTGGGGCTATTAGCGCCCTTCCAGAAATTACATAATCTCCATTTTGAGCTTCTTTTACTTCAAACTTACAAATAGTATTAAGTCTTTCAGCAAATTTATTAGTAAAACCTTCAGGCATGTGCTGTACTATTAAAATTGGAGGTATATTTGCAGGTAGTTTTGATAATAGTTCCGTTAAAGCTATAGTTCCACCAGTTGAAGCTCCAATTGCAACTACTTTATTAGTTGTCCTTATCATAGCTTTATTTTTTTTCTTCAAATTATTTTTATCAAATTTTAATTTGGGAAAATTTTTTACTTTAGAAGCTATTCTAATTCTATCTATTAACTGCTCTTTCATATCTTTAATAGCATAAGAAGCACCTGGTTTTTTTATAACTTCAAGTGCTCCTAACTCTAATGCTCTTAAAGCTACTTCTCCTCCATTTTCACCTAATGATGATACAACTATTACAGGCATTGGATAATGTGTCATTAATTTTTCTAAAAATGTTAATCCATCCATCTTAGGCATTTCTATATCTAGTAATAAAACATCAGGTTTAAATTTTACAATCATATCCCTTCCAATATAAGGGTTAGGAGCGGCTCCTACTACCTCCATGTCATTAGTACTGCCAATTGTTTCAGTTAGAACTTTTCTTACTAATGAAGAGTCATCTATAATAACCACTTTAATTTTACCCATCATAAAATCACTTCCTAATTATATCAATTGATTTTACTTGCAATTCTCCTGTTGTAGTATTAAAAATTACTCTTCTTGATTTTTCTTGCCCCACATCTAATGTTAGCAATGAAATTTTTTGTTTATTAATAAAATCAATTGCAAATTCACTATTTTCTTTCCCAACCTTATCAGTCAATCTAGGATTTTTTCCTCCACCTACTATATGTGCTTTCAATTTTTCCAATTTAGAACCGTTATCTATCATTGTTTTTAAAGCAAAAGGGAGTGCAACAGAACCTGTGTACCCTTTTTCGTCTTCTGCTCTATAAGTTGCATAAATATAATGAGTCATTACTCCCATTTTGTTTTCAGGATCAAATAAGCATAGAGAAATACAAGAACCCAAAACTGTTTCCAATAAATGTCCTTCCTTACTAAAAAAAATATAACCTGGTTTCAAAAAATATCTTTTTTCCATATAATTCGCCTTTTCATTATTTATAGTAAAAAATCTATCTAATTTATTTATACAATAAGTTTTTATAAATCCTTTTTAGATATGAAAAAAAGATTGCTTACAAAATGTAAACAATCTTTTTTCTTATCTCATAAAGCCTCTCATTGGAGGATTATTATTATCTGTATCTGTAAATTTAATCATTGCTTGTTGAAATTTTGTTTTAAGTTCTTGTTTATCAACAGATTTTAATAAAGCATCATCAGATGTAATTATGCCTTCTTTTACTAGTTTAAATAAAGCATCATTTAGAAGAATCATTCCCTCTTTAGAACCCATTTGCATACTAGATGTGATTTGATGAGTTTTCCCTTCTCTTATTTGAGCTGAAATTGCATGGTTTCCAACTAAAACTTCAAGAGCAGCGACTCTACCTTTTCCAGTAGCTTTTTTTATTAAAGTTTGTGCTACTACTCCTTTTAAAGATCCCGCAAGCATTTGTCTTATTTGTGCTTGCTTCCCTTCTGGAAACTGCTGAATTATTCTTTCAACAGTAGAAGCTGCAGTTGATGTATGCAATGTTCCCATTACCAAATGTCCTGTTTCTGCTGTTTCAATAGCAATTTCTATTGTTTCTAAATCTCTCAATTCTCCAACTAAAACTATGTCTGGATCTTCACGAAGTGCGGCTCTTAAAGCATGTTTAAAACTAGATGTATGAGTTCCCACTTCTCTTTGATTTATTAAACATTTTTTATTTTGATGAACAAATTCAACTGGATCTTCAATAGTAATAATATGTTCATTTCTATTTCTATTTATATAATCTACCATAGCTGCAAGAGTAGTTGATTTTCCTGACCCAGTTGGTCCAGTAACTACAATTAATCCTTTACTAAGCATACACATTTCTCTTATTGCATCTGGAAGATTTAAATCTTCAAAAGTTAGAATTTTTTCTGGAATCAGTCTAAAAACTCCTCCTATTCCTTTTAAATCTTTAAATATATTTGCTCTAAATCTACCAAATCCATTTAATTCATATGCAAAGTCTGTATCTGCCAATTTCTCAAATTCTTCTATATTTCTTTGAGGCATTATTTCATAAAGAATTTTTTCAGCAACACTATTTAATAATATTTCTTCTCCTTCTATTGCTTTGATTGTCCCATCAACTCTCAACATTGGTGGATTTCCAGAATTAAAATGTAAATCTGACGCCCCTATTTCAGTCATAAATGCTAAGTATTTGTCAATTACAGCCATTTTTTCCCCCTTATAATTTAATTCATTTCGTTAAATCATAGCATATTAAGATGTTATAGTCAATCTTTCGTTATTTAACTTTAAATAATTATTATACTTAAAAATCTAAAATTATTTCTATAATTTAGAAAAGAAAAAATCATCTATTTCATTTTGAATTTCAGGAGAATATGAATTTATTTGTTTTTTTACTAAATTTTCAATGTAATAAATTTCTTCTCTTTTATTTGTATAGATAATTGGTACTTCTTTCAAAGGTGTCGAATATAATTCTAAAAATTCTCCTTTATTTTTACCATTATTTACAAACCATTTATAAAAAATTTTAGAATTTAAATAAGCCAAGATCCAATATATATTTATTTCCTTATCTTTAGGCGTAATATAATAAACATCAGCTGAGGCATAAAATTCATTAAAATCAATGGAAAAAGCATTTGTACGATTTCTTTGCCTAGATATAATTTTGGGTCCTATAAAAATTTCCTCTTTCCTTGCCCATTGTAGTTCCCACCACTTTTTAGATCCCTTTTTAACTTCTCTTCTTTGTTCCAACTTATCTTTATATCTAGTTAAATGGTTAATAATTTCATCATCAAGAATTACATTTTTAGAAATGTAAAGAATATATTTTTGGGCTTCATCAAAATTATATTTATGAATATCTTTATTTTTAAAAAACGGCTTTAAATATTTAGAAAATTTATCTTCATAGTTATCAAAAACAAAAGCCTCGTCATAGCCACTTACTATTCCTTGATTTACATTAAATTTCTCTTTTAACAAAAATTCACTTTTATTTTTTAATTTCATACAAAACTCTTTATCTGCTTCGTAAAGAAGAGTAATTTTACCTAAATTATCATAAATTTCTTCATTGTCTACATATCCTTTAATTTTTTCATTAATTAATAAAAAATTAGTTATCTTACTCTTTGTTAAAGTAAAAATTATATTATGTTGGCCTAAAGCATTAATAAAGACACTCCTATTTATATTATTAAT
>JAFGUR010000143.1 GCA_016938425.1 Fusobacteriaceae bacterium | reverse complement strand
TCTACCAGTTTCATATCTTCTCTGACCATTATTTTTACTAATTCTTCAAAGCTTGTTTTAGTAGGATTCCATCCCAATACTGTTTTTGCTTTTGTTGGGTCTCCTAATAATTGCTCTACTTCTGCTGGCCTAAAGTATTTAGGATCAACCTCAACAAGAACTTTTCCTGTTTTTACATCTATCCCTTTTTCATCTACTCCGGTTCCTTCCCATCTAAGCTCTATTCCTGCTTCTTTGAAAGAAAGTGTAGTAAATTCCCTTACTGTATGATACTCTCCTGTAGCTATTACAAAGTCTTCTGGTTTATTATGTTGAAGCATAAGCCACATACATTCTACATAATCTTTTGCATATCCCCAGTCTCTTAATGAATCCATATTCCCAAGATATAACCTTTCTTGTTTTCCTTGTGCTATTCTAGCTGTTGCGAGAGTTATCTTTCTTGTAACAAAAGTCTCCCCTCTTCTTTCAGATTCATGATTAAATAATATGCCATTTACGCAGAACATATCATAAGATTCTCTATAATTTTTAGTTATCCAAAAACCGTATAGTTTTGCTACTCCATAAGGACTTCTTGGATAAAATGGCGTAGTTTCCCTTTGTGGCACTTCTTGTACAAGCCCATAAAGTTCTGATGTAGAGGCTTGGTATATTCTACATTTTTTCTCCATCCCCAGTATTCTCACTGCTTCTAAAAGTCTTAAAGTTCCTACTCCATCAGTGTCTGCTGTATATTCTGGCATATCAAAAGAAACCTTTACATGAGACTGAGCTGCAAGGTTATATATTTCATCTGGCTTTGTTTGTTGTATTATTCTTATAAGGTTTGTTGAGTCTGTCATATCTCCATAATGTAGCTTTATTTTTCTCTCGCTATGCATATCTTTAATTAACTCTTCTATATATAAATGTTCTATTCTTCCTGTGTTAAAGCTAGAACTTCTTCTTATAATTCCATGTACTTCATATCCTTTTTCTAATAGTAATTCTGCAAGATACGATCCATCTTGTCCTGTTATCCCTGTTATTAATGCTATTTTTGACATTTTTTATCTCCCCTTTTATTTTTTCAAATCTCATTTTATACAAGAAACTACTCCAATCGTTTGTTGTACTTATTTCCTCAATTTATATTTATTTATACAAGTCTCTCAACAAGCATTAAATTATAATATTTTCTATCTTCCTTTTCTAAAAATAACAATCTTTATAGTTCTAAAAAGTATTGTTAAATCAAATGTCAAATTTTGATGTTTAACATAAAATAAGTCATATTGTAATTTTTTGTAAGCATCCTCTATACTTGCTCCATATGGGTACATTACTTGGGCCCAACCTGTAAGTCCAGGCTTTATACAATGTCTTATATTATAAAATGGTATCTGTTTTTCAAGTTCTTTTATAAAAACCATCCTTTCAGGTCTTGGTCCAACAAAACTCATTTCTCCTTTTAATACATTCCATAATTGTGGTAATTCATCTATTCTTGTTTTTCTCATAAAATTTCCAAATCTAGTTATTCTTGAATCCCCTATTACTGCCCATTTTGCTCCATCTTTTTCTGCATCACTTTTCATTGAACGAAATTTATAAATTGTAAATTCCTTATCCCCTTCTCCAACTCTTAATTGCTTATAAATTACTGGTCCTTTACTTTCAATTTTTATAATAATTGCACTTATTAACATTATTGGTAAAGTAATTCCACCTATAATTAAGGAATATATTATATCTAGAAATCTTTTTACCTTAACATTTAATTCTTCATGCAAAATAGCATAACCTTTTCCAAATAAAATCCAATTTTCATCAATAACATTTATAGGAATTTTCTCTTCAAATTCTTCATAAAAGGAATAATAGTCATATATTGTTATCCCTTTTAACTTCTGATTAAGTATGTATTTAGATTTTTCTAAATCATTAATTGTATTTGTTATAATTATAACATCTACTTCTCCAAAATTTTCATTAATGTCTTTTATGTCTAATTCACTATATATTATATATTCTTTTCTTGACTCTATAATTTTTCTTGCTTTATCTCTAAAAGATTTTTCCCCAATTATGGCAACATTTAATTGTTTATTTGATAATTTTAGAAAAAATAATTTACTTACATTTTGAAAAATATAAATTAATAAAATAAATTTGTATCCGCCATCAAAAAAATATATTCTATACTCTAAAAAAAGCTGTGGCAACAAAATTAAAGTGGTTGATAAAAAATCTCTTAATGTATATTTTCTTTTTTCCAAATTATAAACATTTAAAATATACCCAACCATAATAATTATAAAAACTTTAAAAATCTTAAATACACCAATAATATCTTCAAAATATAGAAGCCCCAATATCCAAATTAAAATATTTAAAAAAAAGTTATATCTATCCGCTTTTTTTATATTTAAATACATATTTTCCCCTTAAAATAATTTTTTTAATTTTCTAATTATTTAAAATCCTTGTAACAATTCTCCCATCCTATTATACAAGATTTTTAAATAATTTTAAACACTTTATTTTATACATTTTATTTATTAGCTATTTTATCTTTCGTATAAAATTTAGATTGTTGAAAATAGAAAAAGACACCTTAAAGATGTCTCTGGTGATTTATTATTTATGTAACAAAGGTGAAAATTCAAAAGCCTATACTTATGTATAAATTTATTTTAAAAATATAATTCTAAGAATTAATCCTATTTAATATTATCTGTCCTACTTTATCAATTTCTTCTTTTAAGGCAACATTTTTAAGCTTATTGTAAATACACAAATCAAAAGTATATGGAGAATCCAAATCATCTAATTCTATGGCTATTTTATTTAATTCTTCTAAAGATATATCTCCAACTATTGCTAAGTCAATATCTGATCCCAGTTTATAAGTCCCTTTAGCCCTTGAACCATAAATAATTAGTTTTGTAATTTTATTGTTTTTCTTAAAAATTTCTTCTATTGTGCTAATAAAATTATCTTTTAATCCATATTTCATAATTCTTCTTTTCCTTCTAGTTTATCCATCTTTTAATTTAATTTATTAAACTCATAATAATATTTATCTATAATTAACTTAATTATTTCTTCTATGGTTGCCTCATCGTATGTATGGCTTGTCAAATTTCTACTTTTTATCATTTCCATCCATACATCACCATTCTCAAGCAGCCCTATTTTAAAAGCTTCTCTTACCACATCCTTAGAACCGTATAAATCTTGTGTCCCTCTTGACTGCATAAAATCTTTTAAAACTTTCCAAGAAAGCTCCTGAGTAAACTCATATGCTTGAACTAATCCTTGTTTTTCTAAATTGCTTAATTTTCTCTCTTTTGTCAATTCTACTGCTTCTTTCAATTGCTTTAATGCTTTTTTATAATTATTATATCTCTGAACCCATCTAATATTCATATTAATCCCTTCTTTGAAAACTTATATTTTAAAAGTTTAATATTTGCTATATATGTATTCTAACATCTTAAATAATATTTATGCAATATAAAAAAGAGACACCTTAAAGATGTCTCTAGTGATTTATGGTTTATTTTAAGCCAATAATTGTGTTAACTATCTTCTTATCTCTAACTAAATGAATAAAAAACCAAATTACACATCTAATATACATAAATGTTATAAAATTTATTTTTTCTTTCGTTGTCAAATATTTTTTAGCTAAAATAAATCGATTCCTATTCATTATTTTGTAGTTTGGTATTTTCCCACCAATATCAGAACTAGCTCCAACTTTATGCCAAATTTTTACTTGTGATAAATAAATTATTTTCCCACCTTTATTTTTAAGATTTAAACAATAGTCTACATCTTCAAAATACATAAAATATTCTTCTGGCATAAATCCAATTTCACTTACAAGACTTTTATGAAAAAACCATAAGCATCCTGTTGCAAAATCTATTTCTTTTTCTCCATCATATTGCCCTAAATCCATTTCATCCATTCCAAAATGTTTTCCTAATGCTCTAGTTCTATTAACATAACCACCTGCTGACCAGATTAAATTTTTATCATAATAATAGTAAATTTTACCTGTTAATATACCTAATTTGTCATTAAATTTATCACTATAATAATCTATAAACTCTTTGTTCACTTTTTTATCAGAAATAGTATCATTATTAATTAACATAAAAAAATCAAAGTCAAAATTTTCTAAAGCATATTTCATTCCAAAGTTATTTCCATAAGAAAACCCTGCATTCTTTTCACTTTTTAGAACTATAACTTCTTCTGTTTTATCATATTCTTTTACTAAGTCAGCGTAGGAATTGTCTGGTGAGCAATTGTCTACAATTATTATTTTATATAGTTTTTCTGTCTGTCCTAATAAACTATATACAGCCTCTTTTGTATCTTGAAATCCGTTAT
>JAFGUR010000142.1 GCA_016938425.1 Fusobacteriaceae bacterium | reverse complement strand
TTATTTATCTAGATTTTTCAAATAATTCTTAAATTTAAGAAATTTTTTATTTTATTTCTTTTATTGATTAACTATATAGCTTATTTCATTTAAAGCATTTATTTACTGAAAAATACAAAATTATTGATTTTAAAAAATTTGAATCCTAGTTTTAATAAAAAAATATACAATTTTATAGAAATTAAAAAAGAACTTTATTTCTAAAATTAGAAATATAAGTTCTTTTTATCATTTTTATTTAAATAATGTTTCTGGTAAATTAGTTTTACTTCTCATAAATCCTTCTGAATTTATTTCATTATTTGCATTCTCTTCTGTAACTACTTCAGCTTTTATTTGAATAATAACATCTCTTTTTTCATTTGATAATCCTTCACTTTTAAATAATCTACCAAATACTGGGATATCTCCTAAGAAAGGAATTTTATTTTCACTTTTATCCATTTTTATTCTTTTTAATCCACCAATAAATATAGTTCCACCATCTTTAACTGAAACTTTATTAGTTACAACACTTTTTTGAGCTGCCCCTTCACCACTACTTATAAAGTCACTTAATTCAGATGTAATTTCTAACATTATTGTATCTTTCTCATTTCCACCATCTCTAACTGTTGCTTTTACTTTTAATTTAGTTCCAGCTTCTTTAAATGTTGGCTCCGTTGTTTTATTTCCATCATCATCTGTTGTTGTTGTATCTCCAATTTTAACTTCATTTGTTATATTTAACTCTGCAGTTTCTCCATTTATTGTTACAACTGCTGGTCTTGCTGATATTTCTATATCACTTGTTGTTTGTAATAAGTTTACTGATGCAGAAATTACATCTCCTGCACTTCCAATATTAGTTGCAAGTTTTAATATTCCATTTAAGCTTCCAAATACTCCACCTGATGCTGTCAATAACGTATTATCAGTATTTGAAGCAGTTGATAAGTTTGCTGCGCTATTTGCGGCTCCCCAATTAATTCCTAATTCATCTGCCAAATTATTAGCAATATCTAATATTTGAGCTGTTATTCTAACTTGTTTAATAGGTTTATCTAATTCAGCAATAAGATTTTTAGCTGTTTGAATATTTCCTTCATCACCTTTTAATACTAACATATTTTGCTTTTCAACTGAAGTAACTTCAATTCCTTTTCCAACTACTGAATCTATGACTTGTTTAACTTCATTAGCAATAGCATGTTTTAATTGAACTTTTTCTGTAAATTTATCTGCACCTTGTTCTGTTCTTACTTTTCCAATTGTATTTCCTGAAACTTTAGAGCTATCTTTATCATCCATTTTTTCAAGAGCTGCATCAGTATAAGATAAAGTAATATCTGATTTTATACCATCATTTCCTTTTACTTCAATTATAGCACCACTTGCTTTAAAATCTTTACCCTCTGTTTTTAATATATAAGTTCCTGGTTCTATATTTTTTATTAAATAATAACCACCTATGGAAGTTATGCTAAATCTTTCTTTTTCTCCAGCTATATATACTTTTATACCATCTACACCTTCACCAGTCTTTTTAGATATAACTCTTCCTGAGATAGTACCAGGCAAACCAGCTGCTCCATTTAAATCTTTTCCTAAAATTAATACATTATTCAATTCTCTTGAAGTTAAATTATGAGTTAATTTTATTGTTCTAATTATTTCCCCTAAACTTTGACCTTTTCCAAAATAAATGTCAACATTTATATTTCCTACAGTGGCATCAGGGACAATTGTTACTCCTGATGTTTTTGTTATAATACTTAATACATCTGCTAAAGGAACATTTTTAAAATCTAATTCCTTAGAATATACTATTTTGTTTATCTTATCTTCAATTGGTCCCCCAAAACTTACAAGTGTTATTGAGAAAAACATAGCCACTAAAAGCATTTTGTTTATAAATTTTTTCATCTAACTACTCACCTTCCCTTTACTTCCAATTTGAATAAATTACCTGTTTTTACATCTTTAATTGTCACACCATTAGCTATTGGAGACAATTTATAAGTAAATCCTCCAACTTCTAAAGAAGTGTCACCAGAAATAACTAATCTTTTTTTACCTGCATTAGGCTCATTATAATATAAAACTGCTGACCAGCTATTTCCTACTTGTATTGTAGTCATTGTACTAGTAAAAACTGACTGTAATCTAGCTTTACTTTCCTCTACACTTGTATCTACCACTATTGCTTTAGGTTTATATATTACTTCTTTAAAAATATCTTTTTTACCATCAAATTTTTCAGCACCTTCTGCATAACTACTAGAACTTACAAACTCTAAAATTGCATTTCCTGTAGCACTAAAGATTGATATTGTTAAAATAAACATTAATAAAACTATTTTTTTTATCATTGTTTACCACCTTCTACTGTTTGTGTATTAATGGCACCTTCTGAAGTATTAGACTGTGTTTGATCAAACAAAATATCATCTGTCATTTTACCCAAATTGAAGTAAGCACCTATTTTTAGTTTAACAACTATTAACCCTGGTACAGCTTGATCAAGTTTAACTTCTAATGGACTTCCTTTAAAAGTTACTAATTGATTGGAATTTTCTAACCAATATAAAAATCTTCCTAAACGGTTAACATCTGTTTCCACTTCATATGGAAAATATTTTTTTATAAACTCTTCATTTTCTTCTATTACTTCTGGAGCTCCAGTTGAAACTATTTTTACTTGAGCTTTTTCTGCTATTTGTGCAACCATATCTTTTAATCCTGTATCATTAATTACACTTGCTTGAACAAATTTTTCCTTAGTCTTCAAATAATTTTCATTTTGTTCTTCAAAAAGTCTTTGACTATCTGCAAGTTTTTTTTCTGCTTCACTTTTATTAGTTGATGCTGCTTCTTTTTCTTTATTTTTAACTTCAATTTCATTATTTAAAGATTTAATAGTCATTGTCGGTGTATACACTAAGACATATGTCAATCCCAAAATAACTAAAACAGATATAAAAACTGCAAACATTTTTGCTTCTTTAGGATTAAAATCACTTTCTAGCTTTAGTTCTTTTCCAAATAATACCATCATTTCACCTCTTTTCCTAATTATTGATCTGCCAATGTTATTGTTATTTTAAATTCTTTTATTTCATTTCCGTCTTTCTCTACTACTTTTGCATATTCAGGGGCAACATCAATATAGGAAGCTGTCTCTCTTAAATTTTGTTCAAATGATAACATATTTCTTTCAGCAGAAAGACCTCTACTCTTATTTGCAAATCCTTTCAAAATCATTGTTTTCCCATCATAACTTAGAGTATCAAGCCATATCCCACTAGGAACATTTTGTACTAATCTAAACAGAACTTCTGAAAAACCATATTTTTTTTGATTTAATATATCATCTAAAACTTTAATTTTGTTAGCTAAATTAGGAATTTTTGAATTTTCCTCTTCTAATCTCTTAATTTCAACGTTTATTGTTTCTATATCACTAATTATTTGAGATTTTTGAGTTTCTTTTGTAGAAACTATATTTTTTAATACAAAATTAATTCCTAATAAAACCATTGAAAAAATTAATATTACAACCATTGTTGTTTGTGCCAGTTTTTTTATAAATATTTTTTGCCTATATTCTGGTGATAAAAAATTAACTAAAATCACTTTAAGCTCACCTCCGTTACCACATTACCAATTAGAGCTGCTAATCTCTCTATTGAATGATTTTCTAAGTCATCTAAATCAACATTTTTTGAAAAATATCTTGTAGCATCAATTTTTTCAATTTCTAAATCAAAATTCTTTTCTAATATTTCAGAAAAACCTTTCAATAATCCAGAACCACCCATTAAAAATATTCTATCTATTTCAGAAACATTTTCTTGAGCTTTATAATAATCAGAAGATATTCTTACAGAATCTTCCAATTCATTAATTAAATCTTCTATTTCTTTAAATACTTCTTTTTCATTTTCATTTAATTTTCCATTAAATAATTCCAATCTCTTCTTTTCTTCTTCAGCAGCTTCCCTAGTTATGTTATAATACCTTTCAAGAATTGCAGTTATATCATTTCCACCCAAAGAAACTATTCTATAAAATTTAAACTCTCCAGCTCTTTCAAAGAAAATTTTAGTTGATTCTGATCCTATATCAACTATCATTACACTTTCATTTTCTTCTATACCTAAAAACTCTTTTTCCATTTGAACAAGATTAAATATAGAAACAAAATCAGGTACTATTCTAACTGGTTTTACTTTTAATGTCGTTAGAATTTCAACTAATTCATTAATTTTATTTTTAGGTATTGTCATTGCCATTACATTAATTTGATTTCCTTCTGATTCTGAAGAAACTATATCAGACTCACCTAAATCCATATAATCAGTTACAAACTCTTCAGGATTAAAATTAGGAACCAAATCTTCTAATTCATTTTCAATTAAAACTCTTCTTTCGTTTTCTGTAACATCCATAATTTGAAAAAATTTTATAAAGAAATTTTGAATCGGGATAGACACAACTATTTCTTTATTTTTTAAGTCCAAATTATTAATTAAAACTTTCAATTCTTCTGTAACTTCCAAATAATCTTCAATACCACCATTAACAATAGTTCCATGTTTTAGCTCTTTCAAATCAAATAATTCAATTTTTGATTTTTTTAATTTAAGAGCTTTAATACTACTTGTACCTATATCTATAGCGCCTTCGATTTTTTCTTTAAATAAATCTAACACTATGTCATCACCCCTTGTATTTCCCATTTTATTTTAAATTAAAAAATTATTTTTGCAATTCTACCACGATACTTTCTAAAGTATCTGATTCTATTCTCTGATTTTCAGACTTAATTCCATTAAATACTGATTTTCTTGTTACATAAACAACGTAAGTTGAATTTCCATTTATAGCTGTATCCGATGAATTAAAAACAATATTTTTAGAATACACTGTGATTACATCCCCTACAACACTAGATACATTAGTATTAAATACACTAGTAGCCCCTACTAAAGCCCCATTTGACACTACACTTGTAGTAGTTACTCCCGTCTTAGCTTGTAATGAAAATATTTTATAACCTCCAATACTTGTTCCTGTTACATTATACCATAAGTCTCTTAACTCTCCACCAGCATTTGCATTCCAATTTCTAGAAACTAATTTTAATGTGCTACCACTACCTGTTGTTGTTTCACTTTGTAAAAATGCATTAGCATCAGTAACAAAACCTGTTCCCTTTTTGTTTATATAAGAACCAAAATAATCCCTATCGCTTGACAAGCTAATTCCTTCAATCGTTATATTTGATGTTGTTGTAGACAAAATTCCTCCAACTGTTAAAGAATACGTTGTGGTTGTTACAAAACCTTTTTTAACATATTCTAAAGCTAAGTTATATTCATAATAGCCTAAAGTAGAAGCAGAATCACTATCAGATAATACTTTATTCCCAATTACAGCATCTCCTGCTCTTTGAGCTTTTGCTCTTGATATTGTAAGCATATTAAGAGATAATGCCATAAAAAAAGCAAGTAATAAAATAGCTAAAATCAAAGCTGAACCTTGTTGTTTTTTCACTTATCATCTCTCCTTATTCATTATCAAAATTGATTCTAGTTACAGCTGAATCTCTTATTTCCCTGAATCTATTTATATCATTTCTATCTGTTTGTATTCTCATATATATAGTTACAACATTATTACTATATCCAAAGGTTGCTGCTTGTACATTTTTTACTAACTCTACTGGATTAGATGTTGTTATTGTTGCACTTGCTCCTGTTGTTGTTGTTGAATTTAACATTATCCTTCTACTAGCTGAATCATAGTAAAATATTACCTTTTCATCAACAAAAGAATTCGAAGTTGTTGAAACTTGCTTGGGAACATTAATTACTATTGCTGTTGCTGTTGTCGTTAAAACCTTTGTATCTCCAGTTATACTGTTTGTTAAATATATTGCAGTTCCTGTTACACTCCAATTATCTCCTTCTAAAACTTGAGAACTTCTAACAGCCCTTTTATAAACATCTATTGTTCTTCCAATATTTATATCCAAATCTGACATATCTTGTGTTTTTTTATTTGAATCTGTTAAACTCTTTATCATCGGTGCCATCATCCCTACAAATATTACTAAAATTGCTATGGCAACCATTAGTTCCATTAGAGTAAAAGCTTTTTTTTTATTCACTATCTAATCACCCCATTCTTCCATAGGTGTTATTAAAAATTTCATATCTCTATTTCCTTCTTTTGAAGTATAATCTTCATTCAAATCTCTCATTTTTATTATTCCATATATAATTTGATTTGTAGAAGTAGTTGAAGTCGTTGTTATTCTAAAATTCTCCAAATCATATTTCCCATAAATTAAATTTCCTGCTCCATCTATAGGAGAAATTTTCTTAATATTTACCATAAATTTTTTATTAGTTAAATTTACACCCTTTGTATTTATAAAGAATAAATTAGAGCTTGTTCCATTTCCACCTAAAAAATTTTGCTCAAAACCATAATTTGTATAACCATTGTCACTTGATTCAATAAATGCAGATGTTGTATTATCTCCATAATTATATGTAATAGAATTTGTAGTTATTAGTTTATTTGAAATATCTGTATATCCTCTAGATTTTATAAAATCCAATATTGTTATACTTGTTCTTGAAAGTTCTTCTGCATTATTAGCTTTCATACTAATTTTTAATGCATTAGGATACATTGACATTATTGGTAATATTGCTACTGCTAGTATTGCTATTGCAAAAACTACTTCTAATAAAGTAAAAGCTTCTTTCTTCTTCATTATTCACCTACTCCAATTTATATTATTGAATAAACATCATTATTAAAGCACTTGTTACTATATATGGTGCAAAAGCTATCCTATCATTTCTAGATTTCAATTTCAATCTAATTAACGAAAGACTCACTATGGCTCCTATTACAAAACTTAATGTTATAAATATATATACATTATATAATCCTTTATACAAAAGAAAACTCCCAATTCCTGCAACTAATTTTACATCTCCAAAACCTAATGCTTCTTTTTTTAAGATTGCTTCACTATATCCATATATTAAGAGAAAAGGGAAAGAAAATACTGATGACCCTATAATACTTAGCTCAAAAGTATTTATACTAATCAGTGAAAATAAAATTCCACTTAGAAGCAATAGTCCATTTAATCTATCTGGTATATATTGATTTTTTAAATCTATAAAAGCTATTGGAATTAGAAAAGATAAAAATAAAAAATATTTTAAAGTTTCTAAAGAGTAATCAAATTTTAAATATACAAGTAAAAATATTACTCCTGTTAAAAATTCAATTAAAGGATATTTTATAGATATTTTTGTTTTACATTTTCTACATTTACCCTTTAATATCAAAAAAGACAAAATTGGTATATTGTCATACCATTTTATTTTATTATTACAAATAGGGCAAGCAGACCCTGGAAAACTCAAATTCATTTTATTTGGCAATCTATAGACTACTACATTCAGAAAACTACCTATTGAACATCCTAATAGAAAACTTACAAGTTTAAAAAACATATTTCAGCTCCAGTATTTCATTATAAAAGTAAAAATTAAAAACAAAATTTTTTTATTCTTAATTTCTACTTTTAAGTTTTAAAAAAGACGGTGGCAACCACCGCCTTTTAATATTTATTCCAATCTTTTCCTTTTGTATCCTGACCATTAGCACTTTGGAAGTTTATTGCGACTTCTGATGTACCGACACCTTCAAGTTCAAAAGATACCATTTTTTCATTTCTTAATGTTGCTGTTCCAGTTTTTGTCCACTGTACAATAGCTCCATCAAAAGCACTACCTGTAATTGTTGAAAAAGTATTCAATAGTAAGTTTGAATCTGCTCCATCTTTTAAATCTAAAAAACTTGTTGCATATTCATGCTCATCAGCATAATACAAACTACTAACAGCTCTCCAATTTCCGATTATTGCAATAGCTTTAGCATCTTGAGTTTTTCTAAGTTCTTTACTAAACTTTACTGTTGCTACTAACGCTATAGTTGCTATAATTGCTATTACCACCATAAGTTCTACAAGAGTGAAAGCTTTTTTTAGTACGATGCCCAAGATGTCCCTTTAGTATCATTTCCTGACCCTATTATTGATATACTTGTCTCTGTTACTGTCCCATCAATTTTCATTACAACCCATGGTTTTGGAGTTGCATGAACTGTAGATGTTCCTACTTGAGCTCCTGCTTCATCCCCTACTCCAGCAAGAGTTGTGTATGGTGTTTGACCTGATGTAGAATCAAATGTTGTCGTAACTGTTTTATCATCTACATAAGTACCTATTGCAGAAAATGATGTAGCATAAACCGCTTCATTATCTGCTGCATGCATTGTTAATGCACTTCTATAAGTTCCCAATAAAGAAACTGCTCTTGAATCTTTTGCCTTCTTTAATTGTTGCCCAAATTTTGGTGCTGCTACTACTGCTAAAATTGCTATGATAGCTACTACTATCATAAGTTCGATTAATGTAAATCCTTTTTTCAAATTTTTCATTTGAAAACCTCCTTTAATATTTTTAAGATAACATGATTATACTTTAATATTTAGAAAATTTCAAGAGATATTTTGTTTTTTTGTAGTTTTTTTCTATTTTTTTTTATTATACATAGATATAGTGTTTTTGACTTAAATATCATCAATATCTTGTATTATGATTTTAAAAAAATTATTCCTTTATTTTTAATTCCTTCAAGTTTTTTTCAATTTCCTTTTTATATTTAGGATTTTCATATAATATTTCAGCATAATGTAAATATTTATCTAAAAATTCTTTATTATCCTTAACTTTTGAATAATATATATTGTATACTGCCTTAACCATCAATGGGTCTGGGTATTTCTCTATAATTTTTTCATAATTTTCAAGGACTTCTTCATCGTTTCCTTTTGTAGATGCAATCGTTCCTGCTAAATAGTTTTTCAAATATCTGTCTTCTGGATTATATTCTAAACCTCTTCTAAGGATTTCTTCAGCCCCATTATAATCTTTGTATATTTTTATAAAAGCAAGAACATTGGCACTAGCATAATAATTTTCTAACAAATAAGGGTTTAATTGAGAAATAATTAAAGAATTTTCCTTTATTTGTTCTTTTCTATTTCCTTCAAAAGTTTCACCAATATTAGCTGTTTGCTTTATTAACAAGAAATCTGACGAAACTTTCTTTATGCCTAACAGTGAATATAATTTTGCTTTATTACTCATACCACCTTTATACTCATGGCTTTTTAACTCTTTATCATATAAACTTAAATCTTTAGCAACATATACATATATTGCTAATAAAAATATAAGAAATAGTATTTTTACTTTCATTATAATTTCCTCTTTTCAAAAATTAAACTAGAAATTAAAGTTACTATAACAATATAAACGATAACATATATAGAAATTTTTAAATGACTAACTTCTATATGGTATATAAAATCTCTATAATTAAGAACACTATATCTAGGAAGAAGTATTGTTAACAATTTCATAATTATCTTTATAGCTTCATTGCTAGTTACTTTGACTAATTCTAATATGTCACTTGTGAAATGACCTAAAATATATGATGAAAAAGTAAATATATTTGCTGTTACATAAGAATCAGAAATAACTGCAAAAAATACTCCTAAAGAAACAAGCATAGCTAATTTTTCAAATATATAAAATATTGCTATAAAGTCTTCTTTTGTATATCCTTCTTTTACAAAAAAAAGGGCAACACCTAAAATAATAGTCATTAGAAATATGTATATTATTATTAAAAATATATTTCCTAAAACATTCCCTATTATATAAGATGTTCTAGATACAGGCTTTGTTAAAACTAAATATATTGATTTTTCTTTATGATCTCTTATTAAATAAGAAGATGCAGAAAAAACTGTAACAAGAAAAATAAAAAATTCCATTAAAAACATTCCTATATCCTTAACTATTTTTTCCCCATTAAAAATTGTTAACTCCTTTAAAAGTAGGGTTCCAAAAAGTATTACAATGGCAAAAATAATAAAACCATTTAAAATTTTATTTGATAAATTTTCTTTAACAATATATTTTCCTATGGCAAAACTTTTTTTCATTTTTCCCCTCCTAAAACAATATTTTTAAAATATTCTTCAAGAGAAAATTTTTCTTTAACTATATCTGATATTTCTTCTAGCTCTTTTAGTTTTGAATCCAAAGCACTCTTAGATATATTTTTCTCTATTCCATTTTTGTAATATACTGTATATGTTGCTTCTTTTCTTAAAAAATTCAAATCAAAGCTGTCAACCACTTTCCCTTTATTTACAACTATTCCTCTATTCCCTATGGTTTCTATATCATTTAAAATATGAGTATTTAGGATAATAGTCGTTCCTTTTTCTTTCAATTCTTTTATCAGTTTAATTACTTCAAATCTTGCTAATGGGTCTAGCCCAGACATTGGTTCATCCAAAAAAAGAAGCTTCGGAGAGTTGAGTATAGCCTGAGCTATACCCACCTTTTGTAGCATTCCTTTACTAAAATCTTCTAATTTAGATTTTCTTCTAGAAATTAATCCTACTTTTTCCAAAGCATTTACTATTTTTTCTTCTTTATTCTTAATTCCGTAAAGTTCTGCATAATATTCCATTAAAACTTCTAGGATTATACTTTTAGGGTAGTAGCTTATTTCAGGTAAATATCCAATTTGAGTTTTTATCTTTTCTGTAAGTTTTTTTTCACCTAAAATATTAATGTCTCCACTATCATAGTCCAATAAACCTAAAAGACATTTCATTATAGTTGTTTTCCCTGCTCCATTTAATCCAATTATTGAAAAAATCTCACCTTCTTCAATATTAAAATTTACATCTTCTACCCCTATTTTGAACTTTTGTCCCTTTAGTTTCTTAAAAATATCTCTTTCTTTATATGTTTTATTTAAATTTTTTATACTTATAACACTCATTTTTATCTCCTATTTAGATACAGCATCTGCAATGTCAAACATTGGTAAGAACATTGCTATTACTATTGTTCCAACCATAACTGCCATTAAAACTATTGCAAAAGGTTCCATTGCTGCAACTACCATTGTTAACAATCTTCTTATATCTGATTCTAAAAAATCTGAAACTTTATCTAACATCTCTGTAATTGTTCCCGATTCTTCCCCAACCTCTATCATTTGAGTAACCATCAAAGGAAATTCTCCTGAAGCCTCTAGAGGCTGTGCTATTGTATTTCCTTCTTTTATACTATCTCTAGCTACAAATACTGCTTTAGAAATTAATGTGTTCCCACAAGTTTCTGCTGCTATATCAAAGGCTACTAATATGGGTACCCCAGAAGATAGTAATGTTGACATTGTTCTTGTAAATCTAGCTACTGCAACAATTCTCATTAAAGGACCCATTAAAGGAACTTTTAATATTTTTTTATCAAAAAACTCTTTACCTTTAGGAGTTTTAACTGTTCTTACTAATAGAAATATTCCTAAACCTACAATACCTACAACAGCATACCAGTATGTGTGCATAAAGTTTGCTACATTCATTACAAATTGTGTTAATGGAGGCATTTTCATACCTGCATCCTCAAACATTTTTGCAAAAGTTGGTACTACAAATGTTAATAATCCCCAAACTATAATTAAAGATATAGAAATTACTATTATTGGATATACCATTGCACCCTTTACTTTTCCTTTTAACTCCTCTGCCTCTTCTTTACTATGAGCTAATCTTTTTAAAACTAAGTCTAAAGCTCCAGAAGCTTCCCCTGCTTTAACCATATTTATATAAAGCTTATCAAAATATTTAGGATATTTAGCTAGAGAACTTGATAAAGTCTGCCCTTGACTTATATCATTTTTTAAATTTGTAAATATTTCTTTTAATTT
>JAFGUR010000141.1 GCA_016938425.1 Fusobacteriaceae bacterium | reverse complement strand
GCTAACTCGCTTGATGTCAAGTCACTTTTTATTAAAAACCCTTCTGGGTTAATGGTTTTAATGATGTCATGTATTCTGTAAACTTCCTCAAACATGGTAAGAATTACAATTTTTGCATCTTGCTCTACCATTCTTACTCGTTTAGCTAAGTCTTCACCTGATTTATAAAGACCATCACTTGATTCTGGAATACTTATATCAAAAAAGTAAATATTATATGGTAAGCCTATATTTTTTGCTTTTTTCATGGCTTTTAAGGCAGAATCGCAATCTGATGCAATATCTATTGTCAAAGATTGATTTTCTTTTTTAGTAGCCATTAAAGTATGCATATAACCTTCTATAATCATTGGATGATCATCAACCATTAATATTTTAAGCTCTTGATTTTTCATGATTTTAGTTAGTTTGTATGTTTGGGACAGTTATGACAACAGATGTACCTTGGTTGGATTGAGAATTTAAATTTAAAATACCATTAATTTCTTTCAATCTGTCTGTGATATTTTTTAGACCAATTCCGTTTTTTGTTTTGGACTGATCAAAACCAAGACCATTATCTGCTATTTCTAAAGTTAATTTATTTTTTTCTAAATAAAAAGCAATGTCAACTTTTGTTGCTTTCGCATGCTTGTAGATATTTTGCATGGTTTCTTGTAAAATTCTATAAACATGAATTTTAATTTTATTATCAAGTGAGTCCCAATTAATATTAGAATCTGCTTGAAATGAGTAATCTATATTATAGGCTGTCATTTGTGTTTCGATTAATGTTTTTACCATATCATAATAACCTGATTGATTAACAAAATCTGAATTTAACTCGTGTGATACCTTTCTTATATCGTCTTCTATGTTTTTTAATTCTGAAATGTAATTACTTCTTTTTGAAATAGCTTCATCTGTTTTAACTAGGTTTAAACTATCTAAGCTTAATCTGGCTCCAAAAAGCCTTCCTAAAATTCCGTCGTGTATTTCTTGAGAAATTCTATTTTTTTCTACACTTCGTGCTTCGTCAATTTTTTCTTGCTGAGAAAGCATTAATTTATAAATCTCTTCGTTTGCTTCTTGTTGCTGTTTTTGTAGTTGCAGTTCTTTATTTTTTTCTCTTTGAGTTTTTATGATGTATAAGAAAAATAGAACACCTATAAGACCTACAGTTGTAAAGATTAACCATTGTCTTTGTCTTGAGATTTGTTCTTTTTCTTGAAGGATTTCATCAGTTTCAAATTCTATTCTTGCAAACTTGTTTCTAACAGTTCTTTCTTTCAATATTAGGCTATCGTTAAGTCGTATATGCTCATAAAGGTATTTTTTAGAATCTTCTCCAAACTCAGCTTTACTTTTTAATATCAAAGCATCTAAAATTGCTTGATTTTCGTCTGCTCGATAAGCTTTATTATAAGCAATATCTGCATACTTTTTTGCTGAATCCATTTGGTTTTGATCCAAATAAACTTCTGACAAAAAAGATGCAATAACAGACTGTTCTACTTCTATTTCTTCATCAATAGAAAAGCGATATGCAGATTTTAAATCTTTTTCAACTTCCAAAAAGTTATAATCCTTTTTTAAGAATTTACAATAAGGAATATTTGAAATAATCGAGGCATAAGTTGAAGGATCTTCTCTTTTAAGCTCTTCTAGATTATCTATCTCGCTTAATATTTTTATAGCTTTATCATAATCTTTTTTTCTTCTGTAAGCCAACCCTATATTCATAGCAGAAAAATCCTTTACTACATTATATTCTTTATCCCTTAGTTTGTTTGCATATTCTAAAGCTTTATTGTGATATTCTATAGATTTATCAAAACGATTTACCTTACTTGATACAATACCTATTAAATTATTAAATGACCATAAGTTGTAGTTATTTGCATCGGAAATTGGTAGTGTTTTACTAAGTTCTATACCTTTAATTGCATTTACTTCTGCTCCCATATAATCTCTTTCAGATTCTTGAATTGATGTCATATTAATAATAACATCTACTTCATTTTTTCTTTTATCTAAAATGTTATATAGTTTTCTAGCTTTAGAATAATAGCTGTAAGCACTATCATTTTTGTTTAATACTGCGAAGTAAAATCCAAGATTATTGTTTGCATAAGCAATTTTAACGGAGTCGTTTATTCTTTTAGATAGTTTTAAATTTTCTTTGTTAATTCTATATAAAGAATCATATTTACCAGACACAATAAATAGCCAAGATAAAACTCTATTACTTTCTAGGATTGTTGAATCTTTACCGTAGTCTTTAGATTTATTAATAGCTTGTCTAGCATAAGTAAATCTTTCATTAATTGGTAAATCAATATTGTTAGCTTTTTTTCTAAGTTTTAAAATATTAGAAATAGTACTCTCTTTATTCTCTTGAGCTTCAAGAGAAGTTGAGAAAAAGATAACTATGGAAAAAAATAATATTAATTGTTTCAATTTAAAAAATTGTGAAAATCAAATTTATAATTTTTTAAATAAAAAACTAACTCTCATTTGACATATCAAACAAGAGTTAGTTTTTTAGTTTTATTTAAAAATGGACTTAACCTTGCGTTGGTATTTTTACTGACTTTTTATCTGTCATTGATATTAAATCTAACTGTACTTTATTAACTTCTTCTCTTGTATCTTTCTTCTCTTCTCCTGT
>JAFGUR010000140.1 GCA_016938425.1 Fusobacteriaceae bacterium | reverse complement strand
TTAACAAAAAAACTTAGATAATACTTTTTAGTAGTATCTAAGTTTTTTTGTTTTTAAATATATATACTATTAGAAAATTATATCTAAAAACAAAAAAATGAAAAAAATTTCCAAAAAAGACTTTTATTTTTGGAGAAAATGAGCTATCATAGTAATGTGCAGAAAAAGGAGGTGAAAAAATGGAGAAAGATCCGGCAAATGTCATACCTGTAGATATTATGTTTGATATTCAGAAAATGTTAAAAAATGGCAATAGTCAGGAAGAAATATTAAGGCAGTTTACTAAAAAAAATTTGGACAATTATATTAGAGCTTATATAGAGAGGCTAGAAATAAAAGCAAAAAAAGAATTTAGAAATTAAGATATAAAGGGGCAAAAGCCCCTATTTTTATGTCAAATATCTAAACCATATATAAATACTAGAAATTATAAGGGATTGTAAAGTAACTAAAATACCATATTTTGTAAATTGCATAAAACTAATTTTTCTTCCAGATTTTGCGGCAATTCCAGCAACAACGACATTTGCAGAAGCACCTACCAATGTTCCGTTTCCACCAAGGCAAGCTCCTAAAGATAAAGACCACCATAAAGCATATCTAATGTTTTCATGTACTTGTGGAGTTGCATTTATTTGTGAGGATATGCTGTTTATTAAACCAGAATTTCCTCCAATAATAGGTATCATAGTAGCAGTATAAGGAATGTTGTCTACTATGGCAGAAATAAATGCTGAAAACCATAAAATTAACATTGAGGTCATTTTTAGACTACCTTTTGTTAGATGCAAAGCCCAATCTGCAATCATTTTAATAGCTCCAATCTTTACTACTCCTTCTACCACAATAAATAATCCTATAAAGAAAAAAAGTGTTTTCCATTCAACTGTTTTTAGTATTTCCTCAGGATCTTTTTTCGCTATAATAGTAAGTGCAACAGCGCCAGCTAATGCCATAAAACTTGGCTCTAAGTGAATAAATGAATGCATGAAAAATCCTATTAAAACTAAAAATAAAATGATAAGCGATTCTATAAGTAGTTTCTTATCTTTGATAGTTCTTCCAGTATCTAATTCCATTATTTTTACTTTTAATTCATTTGCTACAACAATTTTCTTACCTAAAATTAATTTTACTCCAACCAAGAACCCAAGTAAATTTATAATAATTACAGGTGACAAGTGAAAAATGAAGTTATTAAAAGTTAATCCAGCTTTACTTGCAATTAAAATATTTGGAGGGTCACCGATTAAAGTTGCCGTACCACCTATATTGGAGGCCATTGCTTCACAAATGAGAAAAGGTATAGGATCTATTTCTAACTGTTCTGCCAAAAGAATGGAGACAGGTCCAATTAAAAGTATAGTTGTAACATTATCTAAAAAAGCTGAAAAGATTGCAGTAACACAAACAATTAACATCATTAAAGGAATTGGTTCTCCACGAACAAATTGTGCGAGTTTTATAGCAACCCATTGGAAAATACCTGTTTCAGACATTATATGAACAATGATCATCATTCCAATTAATAAAAAAATTATATCCAAATTGTCAGCAACAGCTTTAATTAATTCTTCTTGATTGATTATCAGAAAAAACCTCATACATAACGCTCCTAAAAGTGCAGCCCATGCCCCAGGAATTCGTTCTCTAACTATTAAATAAAAGGTAAAAATAAAAATAACTAAGCCTAGATAAAATGTCATTTTGTCCTCCTTGAAGAATTAATTTTTTATTAATATAAAATTATGGATTTAAAATAAAAACTATTATTAAGTGAGCAAATTAAATTTATTTATGGATAATCATTTTGTTATTGAAAGATACTCTACAATAAATACTACCTCATTTTTTTTTATGAATCAATCTTTAATAATGAAAAAGTTTTCATTACTAAAGATGTTTATTTCAAATATTGTAAATATTCTAAACATATAGCTATATATTTTTAAAATTATAGACTTTAAACAAAATAAAAAGAAGACATATAATGTTTATAAAAAATTATACATCTTCTTAATAAATTCTTTATTCATATAGAAACTTTTAGATAAGTTCCCTCAACATAACAGCTCCTTTAAAGCTAAATATTCAAGAAAAAGATTTAGCAATATATTTATTTTATAATTTCCCTTTGCTTTTATGTTTTAGTTTAACTTAAATATTTCTTGAGTCATAATTTCCTTAATCTCTTAATTTATTTAACTGTATTATCCGACATTGTTTTTTAACAATTAAATTATTTTCTATTATTTAACAAGAAGTAATTTTCTGGATTGTGGTCCTCCACTCAGAATCCCATCCATATTAGGTGGCATGTAAGAAGAACTAAAACTATATTTAAATTCAATATCGTGGTAACCTGTTTCTAATCCATTATTTTTATCAAGTATAAGTGTAGCAGTCTCATCTATACACCAATGAATATCAGATACAGCTTTTAATTTTGATTGCTTATATTTTTTACTCTTTATTACCCAAGTTATTTTATCTCCAGAAAATTCTTCTCCATCTACAATAACTGTTGCAGGTCTTAATTGAGATAGCCATAAACCTCTGTAATATAAAGAACGAATTTTTAATTGAAACCCAACTGTTTTTCCGTTTTCCAAAACATTTCTAAATCCTCTACTTTGTATACATTCTCTATCAAGCATATTATTTCACCTCTTCCAAAAGATTTTTTAACATAACGTGATGTCTTCTTATTTGGTCAGAAGTAAAACCAGGAATATTTCTTTTTGGTCCTTCATATTCGCTAATTAAGTAACCATCCCAGTTGTTTTCTTGAAGAACTTTAACTATTTCTTTGTATGGAATGACTACTTCATTAAAGGTTTCATCCATTCTCAAGAATTTAGCATGGCAACAATATACATAAGGTAATAATGGAATAAGTTCTTCTACTTTACTATGCTCACAAGGTGGACCAACCCAATCTTCTTGCCCAAATCCCACAAGAGAATTATCTCCTGTTTGAAAAATACTAAAATCAATATTTAATCCAAAGTATTTTGTGTTTGTTTCTTTTATAAAGTCAATATAATCTCTTATCATTTGAGAATTTAATATTGTAGGACTATGAATTTCTGGACACATTTTAACATTATATTTTTCTGCTAAAGGTAAGGCTGCTTTTATAAATTCTCTCCAATTTCCAACTGGAGTTAGATTATCATCAATAACACCTAGTTTAGTTCTTAATACTTTAAATCCAAGTTTATTTGCTATTTTAAAGTCTCTTTCAAGGGCTTCAACTGATTCTTCAACCGTGAGCTCGCTTCCTTCAAATAGTCTAGAATCAACCCAATGCCCATATTCAGCAGGTTCAACATTGTATTCTTTTAACATTCTTTGCCAATTTTCAAACCATGCATCACTCACATGAGGATAGTTATCTATATGAGTATTTCCAAGTATTTCAATGCCTGTTGCTCCAATATCAAGCATTTCTTCAAAAATGTCTTCTAAATTCATAGTTATTCCATATTGTTCTGTATAACTATAAGCAGAAACGCCTCTTTTTACCATGATATCATCTCCTATTAGTCTTCGAAAATTACTTCTTTACCAGTTGATGCAGCTTTGTAGATAGAATCTAATATTTTAGTCACTATAAAAGCTTGTTCAGGTTTTACTAATGGTTCTTTATCGTTAAGAATAGCGTCTAACCATTGTTTCGCTTCAAGAACTTCTGGTTTAGCATTTGATCCTTCAAAGAAAGCTATTGCTCCACCTTGAGAGTTCTGCTCTTCAGTTAACATTCCGTTGTGTGCTCTATTATATGTAAGAGTGTTATTTGCATAACTCATTCCAGCTTTAATTTCTGCTCCAGCTTTAGTTCCACATAGAGTAGTAGCCGCTTCTTTTGATTCCACAACATTTAATGCCCATGCTGCTTCGATGAAAATAGTAGCTCCATTTTTCATTTTGATGTATCCAAATGCTGAATCTTCTACTTCGTAAGTTTTAGGATCCCATGGTCCGAACAAATTCCCTTCTGGTCCGTGTTCAAGAACGCCCAATTTTTGGAAAACGCTTCCTGTTACAGAAGCGGGCTCATAATTATCCATCATCCATAAAGTAATATCTAAAGCATGAGTTCCTATATCTATTAATGGGCCACCACCTTGTTGAGCTTTATCGGGGAAAACTCCCCATGTAGGAACTGCTCTTCTTCTCACAGCATGAGCTTTAGCAAAATAAACATCTCCTAATTCGTCATTGTCACAAGCTTTTTTAAGTGAAGTAACCTCAGTTCTAAATCTATTTTGGTAACCAATAGTAAATTTTTTACCCGATTTTTTCCATGCATTCATCATTTTTTGAGCAGCCTCAGTATTGTGAGCCATAGGTTTTTCACATAAAACATTTTTACCAGCTTCGAAAGCAGCAATAGTTATAGGACTGTGAGAAACATTTGGAGTTAATACATGCACTACATCAATAGTAGTATCTTTTAATAATTCATTATAATCTGTATAAACTTTTGCATTAGCAGTTCCAAATTCTTTAGCAGCTTTTTCAGCTCTTTCTTTAATTGTGTCACAAAAAGCAACCATTTCACATTTGTCATTTTGAGATTTTAATGCAGGAAAATGTTTTTGATTAGCAATTCCTCCGCAACCAATAATTCCGATTTTTAATTTTTTCATTTTGAAATACACTCCTTCATACTTTAATTACGTAATCGTTTTCTTTGTCTCTTACACAAAGATAACATATTTTTTTTATAAAATCAATATTTTTTATAATTTTTATTTTTTTAGTGTTCAAATATAGAATTATAAGCACTATTTCCATAAAAATGAAAAAAAGCATAAAAATTTCTATTGATTTTCTGTAAAAAAAGTAGTATAAGTTTCTTAAGCGATTATTTTGTTCAAAAATTAAACTTTTTGTTTTCTTTGTCTCGAGAAAATAAATTGGGAGGTACTATTACAATGAATGTAAAATCTATCGAATTGAAAAATGAAAATGTAAAACTTTCTTATTTTACAAAGTTTAGTTATGGTCTAGGAGATCTTGCTAGCAATATTTCTTGGGGATTAGTAAGTTCTTATCTTTTATATTTTTATACAGATGTTTATGGTTTATCTGCTGGAATAATAGGAGTTTTAATGTTGACAGCTCGTGTATGGGATGCTGTAAACGATCCCATCATGGGACTTATTGCGGAAAGAACTAATACTCGTTGGGGGCGTTTTAGACCCTATATACTTTTTGGTTCCATAATTCTTTGTGCACTCAATTACCTAACGTTTACAGTACCAAATTTACAAGGAGCTCCAAAAATCATTTATGCTTTTTTAACTTACATATCTTTAGGTACTATATATACAGTAGTTAATTTACCTTATGGAGCTTTAGCAACTGTAATGACAAGAGATACTGACGAAAGAACGTCCTTGAATTCTTTTAGGGGTTTTTTTCAAATGATAGCAAATGTAATTCTTGGAGGAGCAGTAATGCCTTTAGTTAATTTTATGGGGAAAGGTGATAATGCTAAAGGATTTTCTGGAGCATCCCTAGTGCTTTCTGCTATTGCTTTACCTATATTCCTTTTAGTATTTTATAAGTGCAAAGAAGTAGTTCCACCACCAAAAAATCATAAAGCTACTTTGAAAGACTCTGCAATGGCAGTAGTTAAAAATAAGCCATTATTATTGGTTTTATTAAATTTATTTTTAGTGTTTACTGGATTATTTGGGAGGTTAGGAACAGCAATTTATTATTATATTTATAATATGAATAGGCCAGATCTAATAGGTCCTTTAATGATGTTATTTGGACTTTCTTCTGCTATAGGATCCGTAGTAGTAGCATTTTTAGCAAAATATTTTGAGAAAAAACATATAAATATATATGGAACTATTGTAAGTGGAATAGGCCTTATTGCAATATATTTGATTCCTGCTACAAATGTTAAATTTATTTTCATTTTTACAATAGTCACTTGTATTCCTTTAGGGTTTGGGACACCATTATTGTTTAGTATGGTTGGAGATTGTGTTGATTATTATCAACATAAAACAGGAGTTAGAGCAGATGGAGCAATATATTCTGCCATAAGTCTTTCTACAAAAGTTGCTATGACCATTATAGGAGTTCTTAGTGTTTCAGCCCTTGCTTCTGTTGGTTATATTGCTAATCAAGCCCAAACACCCGAAGCATTAAGAGGAATAAATGCTGTTGTTAATCTAGTTCCAGGAATACTTTTCATACTCTCTGTGATTCCTCTGTTTTTCTATGACTTAACAAAGGAAAAATGTAGAGATATTGCTAATGGTTTAAAAGAAAAAGAAGAAGTAAACTTAATTTAATCTTATGAAATTATTTGATTTAAAAGACTAACGAATTGAGTATTTGCAATATTGGTAGATTGTTAAGTTATGAGAAAGTTGAGAAATTGAAAGATTTAATTTATAAAAATTAGATTTATTAAAGTATTTATTTTAGAAAAATAATTTTTAATAAAACAGGAGGCGACCAATATATTTTGGTTGTCTTTTTTATACTTATTTAGGATATTAAAAATTTTAAAGAGACAAAGACTATAAAAAAGTAATTTCTTTTTTTTAGAAATTTATAGAAATTGTTTTCAGAAAATATTTGATTTTTTACTTTTTATATGATATAAATTACTAAGATAAAAAATGTTTAAAAAAATATTAATTGTTCAAAGTAAAGCCAATATATAATTTTAGGAGGTAAAAATGAGTAGTATTAAAAGAGCTGTAAGTTTATACAGTTATCAAGATGAATATGCTAGAGGAAAAATGACTTTAGAAGACTGTTTTGCAAAATTAGATGATTTAGGTGTTGAAGGTGTTGAAATTATTAGTGACCAAATGTTACCTAATTCTCCTTTTTTAACAGATGAGATTTTAGAAAACTGGAAAAGAATTATAGAAAAATACAAAGTAAAACCGATTTGTAATGACATTTTTATTAATACAAAATTATACAAAAATAGATTCCTTACAAAAAAAGAAAATTTAGAGTTGTTAATTAATGAAATTAAAAATGCAAATAAGTTAGGAATAAAATTAGTAAGATTAGTTTCAATGACTCCAACAGACATTATAGAAGAAGCTTTACCATACGCTGAAAAATATGATGTTTGCTTAGCACTAGAAGTTCATGGAGGAATGAGTTTTAATAATCCTTGGACAAAAGCTTTTACAGATATTATGTTTAGACTAAATTCTCCATACTTAGGATTAGTTCCAGATTTGGGAATTTTCTGC
Organism: Fusobacteriaceae bacterium; assembly: GCA_016938425.1. GTDB lineage: Bacteria > Fusobacteriota > Fusobacteriia > Fusobacteriales > Fusobacteriaceae > JAFGUR01. The sequence goes on along the minus strand of JAFGUR010000140.1, from coordinate 15,500 downwards.
AGAAAACATCCAAGAGTTTCTAAAAATTATTTTTTGAGTATAGGATTAAATCCTGAATTAGCAGATTATATTGATAGTGTTTTTGCAGAAGGCAAATGTTTTAATAGAGATATTTTAGGATATGGGCATGAAATGCCTTCTCATGTAAAAGCTATGATAAAATCAGGAATTGATTTTCAATATTGTATTTTTGCTGGTGGATATGAAAACACAGAGATTTCTGTATTAGATCCATATATGCCATATGTAAAACATATTCATGGGAAAATATATGAAATAACCGAAGAGGGAGAAGAATACTCTATTCCTTATGGAGAAATAATTAAATACTTAAAAGAAAAAGACTACACTGGTTATATTGCAACTGAATATGAAGGAAATAGATTTACTCTTGCAGGGAAAGATGTAATTGCTATATCTCAAGTAGAAAAACATCAAGCAATGTTAAAAAGATACATTGAAGAATAATTTTGGAGTGAAAGGAGAATATAAATGTTTGATAATTATGTTTTAAGTGAAAATGGATTTAAAAATAGAGAAGAAAATGGAAAAATAGTAGGTTATGAAATGAAAACTTTAATTCCTTATTATAGAGGGATTCCATTATCTATGATACATGATGTTAAGATTTCAGTGGATGGACAAGAAATAGATAAAAAAGATATTTTATTTACATTGGATAATGAATATTTCTTTACTCTTGATGAAATGGAAACAGTAACATCATTTAAATGGGAGTATGGGACAGAAGCAACAGTTATTGTAAAAAAAGATGGTGGACTTACTAAAGGGAAACATGAAATTAGATTAGAAATAGTAATTAGAGTTTCATATATTCCAGTTCCATTTGAAGGAATAGGGGAAAGAGTATTTGAAATAGTATAATATAAATCACCTTAAAATATTTTGGTATTTTAAGGTGATTTTCATTAAGTTAAAAAAATACTTTGAAGAATTTAAAAAAAGAGAAAGTTTTCAAAATTCTTTTTTATTAATTGAAACAAATCTAAAGGAGACATTGGAAAATATTGATTTGCAAGTACATGAAGGGGAAAGTATTAGAGAAAATAATGATCTAAGAGATGAAATGAAGGATGTAAAATCAGCTTTAACAAATACTTTAACTTCATCTCAAAAGAGTTCTATTATTGCAATAAAAGGAGCTAAAATTGTTGACGATTCATTTATGGAAATGGAAAAATTTTAAAACATAAGAAAAGACAAATTGATTTTTTGATAAAATTGAAGAAAAAGTTAAAGTATAAAGTTTTTTTGAAAATGAGTTATGTAATAAGGCTCGATTTTAGTGGAAACAGGAATAGTTGGAGCTACGTCTTTATTTGGGTTATAAAGGGAATAGAATTCTACTCCCTTTATATTATACTTTAAAAAATTCTAAATCACTACTTAATCCTTCAATTAATTTTGTATTTTCTTCAATCAATTCTTGCTTCTTTACTAAAACATCTTTTATTTTGTTGGAAATTCTAACGGCTTCAACACTTAATTCCTCAATTTCAGAAGAATTATTAGTTATATTACTTATAGCAGAAGTAATTTCACTGGAAGCTATTGTTTGTTCCTTTATTGAAATAAGAAGCTCTTCAATTTCTTCAAAATTTTCATTGGTATAATCTATAATTTTTGTGATATTTTCAGCAGAAAATCTTGAAATATCAACACCTTCACCAACTTTAGACTGAACCTCATTACTACTATCTTTTACTTTTTCTACATCATACTGAATTGTTTGTATTAAATTTTCTATTTTACCAGTTTCTTTATTTGTTTGTTCTGCCAATTTCCTAATTTCTTCTGCAACAACGGCAAACCCTCTACCTGCTTCCCCAGCTCTAGCAGCTTCAATTGCAGCATTTAGTGCTAGTAAATTTGTTTGTTGAGCAACACTATTTATTGAAGTAATTATTTGCCCAATATCATTTGAAATTCCTTTCAATTTTTCAATTTCTTTATTATTGTTACTTACGCTATTCATAATTTCTTCCATGCTATCAGCCATTTTATTCATATTATCTTGACTTTCTTTCGAAATACCTAAAGTTTTTTTAAATGAATTTTCAGTTTTTAGCATGTTATCATTCATATTTACCCCTGTAGCATTAATTTGTTCAAGAGCTGCAAGACTTTGTTGAGTAGAAGCACTTTGATTTCTAACATTATCAAGAACAACTTCAGTTTGCTCACTTAAATTTACAACACCTTTTTCAAGTTCGCCAACTCCTCCTCGATTATTTCCTAAAATTATATTTTCCATACTATTTCTAATGTCTATATTTGCTTTTTTAGAATTCTCAACCATTTCCTTTGTTTTCTTAATAGAGTCTTTCAAGTGCATAATAAAATTATTAAATTCTTTTGATAAAATTCCTATTTCATCTTTACTTTTAACTTCTAATTGAGCGTTTAGATTACCTTCTGATACTTCTATAATTTTATTCATCATTTTTTTTACAGGAACACAAATGGAATTAGCAATTCTTTCTATAGCAATGGCTAAAATTACTAAGAACACAATAACTATATAAATAATTTTAGTTCTAAAAGAATTAATTTGTGCAATTACTTCTTTTTCAGGGATTACTATTGCTAAATTACATTTCATTTGTGGAATAGAGCTGAACGCAATGTACCGTTTCCCATTTCCACTTTTCAATTTGGTAACGGTGTAAGAAGAAATACCTTTTTCATTTTTCATTAAAGTTTCTTGGAGTTCTTTTGCTCCAGGATCTACATCTACTAAAGTTTTCCCTAGAATTTCTTTATTTACACCATGAGCCATTATTTTTCCAGTTTCCATATCAACAATATAGGCATATCCAGATTTTCCAATTTTTATATTATCAACAAATTCTGATACTTTGTTTAAAATAATATCTCCTCCTAAAACGCCCCTTACTGTTCCATCTTCTTTTAAAAGTTTTGCAGAAGCAGTTACAGCCAATTTCCCTGTTTCAGCATCAAGATAAGGTTTACCATAGGAAAAAGTATTATTATTTAATCCTTCTTTATACCACGGTCTATTACGAGGATCAAAATCTGAAGGAGGAATCCAGCCTGATCCATCAATTATTTTTCCCTCATTAGTTCCAATATAAATATCTGACATGACTCCACTTTTAACGATTTTACTTAAATAGTTAAGTTCGTTTTTTTCATCTAAATTTCCAGTTTCAGTAGCAAATTTAACTGCTTCAAGCACTTTTAAATTTTGATTGAACCAATCATCAATTTTAGTTTTTTCAAGTTCAACTGTTTTTTCTAATTCATTATAAATTCCAGATAACATTATAGTTCTAGCTTTATTATAGGAGTAGAAAACCATAGAAGAAAAGGCAATAAGAATTAATGGAATTAATAAAATTAGCATTTTTGATTTTAAAGATTTCATACGATCCTCCCACTTACACACTTTGATATTATTTTTTATGTAAACGAAAATTATGCTACTTTACTTTATATAATTTTCAAAAGATATATGAAAATTCCTTTTTAATTTAATAATTATTTGGATAAATGAAAAAAATATTTTTTCTAATTTAAATTTTCTCTAAAAATTTGAAAGATAGATATATTGATAATTTAAGATTTATAGTTTTTTATAAGTACAAAAAAGCTTTGCTAACTAAAGCAAAGCTTATAATTAATATTTTTCAGATAATTTCTCTAATCTTTTAATTCTATCATCTGTAGATGGGTGAGTACTAAAAAGTGAAGCCAATTTATTTCCTTTTAAAGGATTAACTATAAACATATGTGCTGTAGAAGGACTTGCATCCATAAAAACATTTGTACTCCACATTTCAAGTTTTCTTAGGGCATTTGCTAAAAATAATGGATGACCAGAAATTTGTGCCCCTATTTCATCAGCTTTGTATTCCCTTGTTCTAGAAATAGAAAGTTGGACAAACATGGCAGCAATAGGAGCTATTATGGCTAAAACTAATGTTCCACCATTATTATCTTCATCATCTCTTCCAGAAAATATAGCACCCCATCTGGCAATATTAGACATATATGTAATAGCTCCTGCTATTGATGAAGCAATTGTACCAATTAAAATATCTCTATTTTTAATGTGTGCTAATTCATGTCCAATAACGCCAGAAAGTTCGTTTTCATCCAAAATTTCTAAAAGTCCACTAGTACAAGCAACAGCGGCATGTTTTGGATTCCTTCCAGTTGCAAAAGCATTTGGTTGTCTTTGGTTAATTAAATAAACTTTTGGCATAGGCAAATCAGCATTGATTACAAGCCTTTGAACAATTCTATATAAGTTAGAATTTTGAGAAACTTCTTGGGCTCCGTACATTTTTAGAACTATCTTATCACTGAACCAATAGGAAAATAAGTTCATTCCTAAAGAAAATATGAAGGCAATTGTAGCTCCATTTTGTCCGCCAAAAGTCCCTCCTAAAAATATTAAAATTATAGATAAAAATGCCATTAACAACAATGTTTTTAAAGTATTCATATATACTCCTCCTTAATTTTACTAAAGTTGAGAGTAAAAAATTAAAATAAAAAGACTCTCAGTAAAATTCTTAAATAAATTAAAAATTATACTAAAAGTCTTGTCACCTCTTTAGGTATATAATTCCGGATTTTTTAAATCGTACTGACGAAATTATATTTGGACTACTCCCCTTTAATTATATTAAATTTATCATAAAAATAACTTTTAGTCAATAATTAATTAAAAGAAATGAATAAAATTGTTGACAAAAGTGTAAATTAGTTATAAAATCGATTTATTAAAAGACTTTTAAAAAGATGTGTAAATAAAATATAGGAGGTATATTATGTTTCATAAAAATTTAAAACCTTTTCCGAATGATTTTTTTTGGGGAGCTTCAACATCAGCATATCAGGTAGAAGGCGCTTGGAATGAAGATGGTAAAGGACTATCTGTAATGGATATGGGGAAACATCCAGAAGATGTAACAGATTTTAAAGTTACAAGTGATCACTATCATAATTATAAAGAAGATATTGCATTATTTGCAGAAATGGGATTTAAAGCATATAGATTTTCTATTGCATGGACAAGAATTATTCCTAATGGAACTGGTGAAATTAATCCAAAAGGAATAGAGTTTTACAACAATTTAATTAATGAACTTATTAAATATAAAATAGAACCAATAGTGACAATGTATCACTTTGATTTACCTTATGAACTACAAAAAAAAGGTGGATGGGGAAATAGAGAAACTGTTGAAGCCTTTGCAAATTATTCAAAAGTATTATTTGAAAATTTTGGAGATAGAGTTAAATATTGGTTAACAATAAATGAACAAAATATGATGATATTACATGGTTCAGCTTTAGGGCTAGTTTCAAATGATTCAGCTAATCCTATGAAAGATTTGTATCAATCAAATCATCATATGCTTTTAGCACAAGCAAAAGCTATGAAACTTTGCCATGAAATGTTCCCTAATGCTAAAATTGGACCAGCACCAAATATTTCTACTGTATATCCAGCAAGTTCAAAACCTGAAGATATAACTGCATCTCAAAACTGGAATGCTATAAGAAACTGGTTATATTTAGATATGGCTGTTTATGGAAGATACAATAATATTGCTTGGAGTTATTTAGAAGAAAAAAATGCATTGCCAGACATTTCTGAAGGAGATATGGAAATTTTGGCTTCTGGAAAACCAGATTTTATTGCGTTTAATTATTATTCTACAGCTACAGTAGAAGCTAGTATAATCGGAGAAAAAGCTGGTAATTCAGTAGGAGATCAGCAAATAGTTATAGGAGATGAAGGTGTTTATAAGGGAGCTTCAAATCCAAATTTACAAAAAACAGAGTTTGGTTGGGAAATAGATCCAATTGGATTTAGAAATACTTTAAGAGATATTTACGAAAGATATGCTTTACCTTTAATTGTAACAGAAAATGGATTAGGAGCTTTTGATAAAATTGAAGAAGATGGAACAATTAAAGATGATTATAGAATAGATTTTATAAGAAAACATCTTGAACAGGCTCAATTAGCAATAACTGATGGAGTAAAATTGTTTGGTTATTGTCCTTGGTCAGCAATAGATTTAGTGAGTACACATCAAGGGTGCAGTAAAAGATATGGATTTATATATGTAAATAGAGAAGAATTTGATCTTAAAGATTTAAAAAGAATAAGAAAAAATAGTTTCTTCTGGTATAAAAAATTAATAGCAACAAATGGTAATGAAATGTAACAAATTTGGGATTAAGGTAATAATTATATATATTTAAAAAATGAGGAATAATAAATATTCCTCATTTTACATTGTTGATAAAACTATTGGCAGTTTTTTTATTAAAAATTGATACAATATTCTTGTAGTGTGATTTTATGATAATAATTTTATTTAAAGAATGTTAAGTCTTCTCTTAATTTTGCAACTAGCTTGTTTAAGCTATTGACCATTTCTTGATTTTTTATTAATGAATTTTTAATTTTATTTGATATATCTGTTGTTTCAATACTTAATTCTTCTATTTCTGTAGAACTATCAGATATTCCACTAATAGCAAGAGTAATTTCTTGAGACGCTTGAGATTGCTCTGTCATGGAGGAAGCAATTCCTTCAAGTTCATCTTTATTTTGATTAGTATGAGTAACTATTGTATCCATATCATCTTTAGATGTTACAGAATATTTTAATCCTTCAAGAACTTTCTCTATAACACCATTACTTCCTTCTTCAACTTTATTTATACTAGATTGAACTGTTTTTATAGATTCTTCAATTTTTCCTGTTTCTTTATTAGTTTGTTCCGCTAATTTTCTTATTTCATCAGCAACAACGGAAAATCCTTTTCCTGCTTCTCCAGCTCTAGCTGCTTCAATAGCTGCATTTAAAGCAAGCAGATTAGTTTGTTCTGCAATACTATTGATAGATGTCACAATTGCTCCAATATCCTTTGACAAGTTTTTCAAATTTTCAACTTCTTGTTTAGAGAAATTAGCACTTTCATTTATTTTATGCATACTTTCTGTCATTTTGGAGATATTGTGTGTGCTGGATTCTGTTGTTTCCAGTGTCTTTAAAAATGATTTTATTGTGGTGCTAACATTTTCATTTACATATTTACTTGTAGATGTAATTTCTTCTAAAGCAGCTAAACTTTCTTCTGTTGCTGCTGTTTGATTTCTAACATTATCTAAAATGACTTCTATTGCGCTATTAAGTTGGATAATTCCTTTATCATGTTGATTTCCATTTACGACTAAATTAGTAGATTCTAAAAGAATAACATTAGAATTAGAAACCTCTTCAGATAAATTTTGAATATCTCTTATAATAATTTGTATTTTAGATAAAAATGAATCTAAACTTCTAGATATTTCTCCAATTTCATCATTTTTAGTAATACCAATACGAACATTCATATTTCCATCTTCACATTCTTTAATTGTTTTATTAATTCTTATAATAGAGCTATTTATATACTTAGAGATTATATAACTGAAAATGGAAGTAATTAAAATTACAAGGGTATACATAATTCTCTCAATATTTTCTGTTACTTTTTCAAGAGATTTTATTTCTACAATAGATTGTTCAGCACCCTTATCAACAAGCTCTCCCATTAAGTTTATTTGGTCTCTAGTTCCATCAAAGCTTTCTGAATCAATATTACCAGAAGAAATTGAATTTTCAAATTTTGCTATATTTATTTTAAATTTTTCAAAAAGTGAAAAAATCTCTTCATTTCCTTCTTCAGTTTTTATATTTATCCAGTAATCTTTATTTGTTGAAAGAATTGTCAATGCTTGTCCTATTCTGTCTTTAACTTGTTGCATGTTTTCTGTATATCCCTCTTTGTCTTTACTATCTTTAGAAATATTAAATTTATTTATTGCGTCTAAAGCTTGATAGAAATCTCTGTCTGCATTTAAAATCAAAGAAATGCTTTTATAACTATTTTCATACAAAAGAGTTTCAGTTTTCTTCATAATATTTTTTTGCATAAAGAATACTAATATTGCACTTATAAGTAAAAGTAAAAAAACAAGAACGGTATTTAAGGTTAACTTTGTTTTGATCTTCATGATTATCCTCTCCATTTCAAATATATTTTTAATATATATAACTTATGCTTACTCTTAACATTATTGTATTCTATAAAAAACTAAAAACCCCTCTTTTTCTAAATTTTTTTTAGTTAATTTTAATAAGTAAAATTTTAAAAAAATGAATTTTCCGTAGAGTAATTTTTAGTAAAGTAAATTCAAACATTTCTTTAACAAGTTCGTTTTTATTTATTGCAATACTTATTTTTTTAGAATTCATATCTTTTATTTTTGGATTAATTTAGAACAAATAAATCGATTTCAAATTAAAAGCCTATCAAAATAATTGAAAATATGTAATATATTTTTAAAAAAAATTAAATTTCTTCTTTTATAATTCAAGTATTTATGTTAATATTTACTTAACAAAGGAGGTTTTATGGAGATTAAGGTTTGTGTTGGAAGTGCCTGCCATTTAAAAGGATCGTATGATGTTATTGGGGAAATTCAAAATTATATTAAAACTAATCATCTTGAAAAGGAAATCCAATTGAAAGCATCATTTTGTTTAGGTCAATGCACAAAAGATGTTAGTATTATGATAGATAATGAAATTGATTCTGCAACAAAAGAAAATGTTATAGAAAAAATTAAGAAAAGAGTGGTAAATGTATGAATATTCAAGTTCTTAACTTTTCAGAAGCTAATTGTAAAAATTGTTATAAATGTTTAAGAAAATGTAAGCTTAAAGCTATAAAATTTAAAGATAATCAAGCACAAATTGAAGAAAGTCTTTGTGTTGAATGTGGAGAATGTTTTTTAGTCTGTAGTCAAAATGCCAGACAAATTTTAAGTGATTTACCAAAGATAAAAAATTTTATAACTAATAGTGAAAAAGTTATCGTTTCGGTTGCTCCTTCTTATAGAGGATACTTTAAAAATTATAAAAAATTTATTGGTTTACTTAGAAAAATAGGAGTTTATAGGGTAGAAGAAACAGGAGTAGCTGCCTCTATTGTTAGCGAAAATTATGAGAAATATTTAACGAATTCTAAAAGTAATATTCATTTAACAAGTGCATGTGCTTCAGTAAATTCTTTAATCGAAAAGCATTATCCAGAATATATTAATTATCTTATACCAGTAAAAACCCCTTTACTTCTTCATGGCGCAATGATAAAAGAAAATTATCCTAATTCTAAAGTTGTATTTATTGGACCTTGTTTAAGTAAAAAATCTGAAATTTTTTCAGAAAATTACGAAGGATTAGTTGATGCTGTTTTGACCTTTGATGAAATTCTTGATGAGTATGGGGATTTTTCAAATATGCCAGAAAGTGAAATTGATTTAGAAGCTCCTCATAGTGGAAAGCTTTTCCCAAAAATAGGAGGAATCAATAAATTTATCGATTCAAATAATTATAAAAAAATTACTGTTCAAGGGATGGAAGACTGCATTAATTTTTTAAATTCATTAAAGGGTTTAAGGGATAAAAAAATATTTGTTGAAATAAATGCTTGTAAAGGCTCATGCCTAGGTGGCCCAGCTGGGGAAAAAACAGAAACAACATATTACGAACGTCTTCTTAATTTGGAAGAAAATATTCAAAAAGACTTTTCATACTCTACTGAAATTGATTGCTCAAGAATTTTTAAAGATAAAAAGAAAAAAATGCCTATTATTGATGAAGACCAAATAAAAGAAGTTCTTACTTCTATGGAAAAATACACTAAACAAGATGAGCTTAATTGTGCTGCTTGTGGATATAATTCTTGTAGAGAAAAAGCTATTGCAGTAATAAATGGGATGTCAACTATTGATATGTGTATTCCTTTTATGAGAACAAAAGCTGAAAGAATAAGTAATGAACTTTTCTCAAATTCACCTAATGGTGTTTTTGTTCTTGATAGAAATTTAATAATAAGAGACTTAAACCATGCAGCAAAAGAAAAGTTTTACTGTGATGATAGTGCAATTGGAAAGAAAATTACAAATTATTTAAATGATGAAGACTTTAAAAATGTGATGGAAACAAAAACGAATATTATCAAAAAACGAGAATTTTACTCAACTTATAATTTAATAGCTTTAAAAAATATAATATACCTTGAAAATCAAGAAGCGCTCCTTGTAATTATTACTAATATTACAAAAGAAGAAAAGCAAAAAGAAGAGCTTCTTGCCATGAAAAAAAATACACTTTTACTTACCCAAGAAGTTATAAATAAACAGATGACTGTTGCACAAGAAATAGCTTCTCTATTAGGAGAAACAACTGCTGAAACTAAAGTTGCACTAACTAAACTTAAAAAGCTGGTAGAAGGTGAATTTTAATGGATTATTATATTGATTATTCTTTTAATAGTATAAATAAATTTGGTGAAGAACTTTGTGGAGATAATGTAGAAGTCATAAAAACTGATGATGGACTTATTCTTGTTCTTGCTGACGGGTTAGGAAGTGGAGTAAAAGCTAATATTTTAGCTACATTAACTTCTAAAATAGCTGTAACTATGTTAAAAGAAGGATTAAGTATTGAAGAAACTTTAGACACCATTATGCATACTTTGCCTGTTTGTCAGAAAAGACAGTTGGCCTACTCAACATTTACAATTATTGATGTAAAAGAAACTGGAGATGTTTACATGATTGAATATGAAAATCCCTCTTCTTTTTACTATCGATTAGGTAAAACTTTTAACATTATTAAACAAGAAAAAGAAATAAATGGGAAAAAAATTCGTGAAAGTAATTTTAAAATGAGAATGGGTGACTTTTTAGTGGCAGTTTCTGATGGGGTAATTCATGCTGGAGTTGGTGAACTTTTAAATTTAGGATGGCAGTGGGAAAATGTTAATGACTTTTTGGAAGACTATGTCAGATTAAATAAATCAGCTTCTGATGTAAGTGAGTCATTAGTTGATGTATGTAAAAATTTGTATAATGGAAGAGCTGGAGATGATACAACTGTTTGTACTATTACTTTTAAAGAAAAAGTATATACTGACTTATTTATTGGACCACCTAAAAGCTCTAAAGATGATTCAAAATTTTTAGATAATTTCAAAAAATCAAAAGGTTATAGAATTTTATCAGGTGGAACTACAGCAAATATTATTGCTAGAGAAATAAAAGAAGAAATTATTGTAGACTTAGAAAATTATGTGAATGATTTACCACCTATGGCAAAATTAAAAGGAGTAGATTTAGTTACAGAAGGATTACTTACTCTAAATAGAGTAGTTGACATGCTTAAAAAAAATACTGAAATTAAAAATTGCCCTGCAAGTAAAATAATTGAAATTTTTAGAAAATCAACAAATATAAAGATTTATTTAGGAAAAGCAATAAATGTTGCTCATCAAAATCCATTTTTACCCGAAGAATTTAATCTTAAGGCAAAAGTTATTTATGAATTAAAGATATTACTTGAAAAACTTGGAAAAATAGTTGAAATTGAAGAAGTATAATAATTTTTTATAAGGAGAATTGATTATGAAAGTAAAGATTTGTGTTGGTACAACTTGTCATTTAATGGGAGCTTCTACTCTTATAGATGTTTTTGAAAAATTTGACGATAGAATTAAAAAAAATTATTCTTTAGAATATGCAACATGTTTTTCAGCATGTCAAGGTCATTATAAACCACCAGTTATAAAAATAAATGATGAACTTTATGAAAATATGTCTCCTGAAAATTTTAAATCTATTTTAATAACAAAATTAGAAAGAGGCGAATAAAATAATGAGAACTTTTGTTTTTAACGAAACTATGAAATTAAGAAGACAAACATTAATTAAAATGGGAAAGCTCTTCTTAAATGATACTTTACAAAAAGAACTTCCAAAACTTAATAAAACTCTTCTACCTGGCCCACATCCCACATATAGGACATCTTTATACCACGAAAGAGAAGTTTTAAAACAAAGAATTAAGCTTTATTTAGGATTAAATTATAAGGATACTAAAGATTATGAACTTTATGAAATATCAGATTTTTATGAAAGTTTAGGGCAATTTGAAAAAAAGAATAATAATGAATTTATACAAGTAATTAAGGAGGCTTGTGACGGCTGTCCTTCAGGAAAATATTATGCTACGGATCTTTGTAGAAATTGTGTTGCTCATTCTTGTAAAACTGTGTGTCCTAAAAATGCTATTTCCATTGAAAATAATAGAGCCTATATTAACGCTGAAGCCTGTGTGGGCTGTGGACTATGCGCAAAAGCATGTAACTATTTTGCTATAGTAAAATTAGAAAGACCATGCGAGCGTGCTTGTGCTGTAAATGCTATTTCTAGTGATGAAACAAATGCTGCTCAAATTGATTCAGAAAAATGTATCAATTGTGGAGCTTGTTATATTGCATGCCCTTTTGGAGCATTAGAAAGTCCTTCTGACATGTTAAAAGTTATGTCTCACATTAAAAATAATGATAAAATAGTTGCTATTTTTGCCCCTGCAATAGCTGGACAATTTGGACCAAAAGTTCAAATCGGTCAAATAAAACAAGCTCTTTTAAACATTGGATTTTCAGATGCTTGCGAAGTAGCTCTTGGAGCAGACTTAGTTGCAAAAGAAGAAGCCAAATATCTTGAAAAAACAGATTCCCTTGTGACAACTTCTTGTTGCCCATCATTTGTATCTTATATAAAAAAATACCAAAAAGATTTTGAAAAAAATATTTCTCCAGCAGCTTCTCCAATGGTGGAATTAGCAAAACATATAAAAAAAAGAGGACAAAAAATAGTTTTTATTGGTCCATGTATTGCTAAAAAAATGGAAGCCAAAGAAAGTAAAATTGTAAATTATGTTTTAACCTTTGAAGAATTAGCAAGTTTGTTTATAAGCTTTGGAATTGAGCCTTCAAGCTTAGAAACTTTAAAAGTTGAAGGATCAAATTTGGGGTGGAATTTTGCTCAAGCTGGTGGAGTAAGTGAAGCTGTTAAAGCTTATTGTAATAAAAATCTTATGATTTCAAAAATGAATGGAATTTCTGAAGGGAATGAAGTTTTTAAGAAAATAAAATCTATTAATATAAACCTTTTAGAAGGAATGGCTTGTGAAGGTGGATGTATTTGTGGTCCTGGAGTAATGATTAATCCTCTTCTTGCAAAAAATAGTCTTAAAAATACTAAATAATTATATAGTAAACAAATAAAAATTTAAATCTTTCTATCTGTAATTAATTGACAAATTTTTATTAATCTATTATGATGAAAGTCGACTGAATTAATATAGAATTAACAAATTAGAGATAGGAGATGATTAAAATTCATAAATTTAGTGTTGCACCTATGGTTGACAAAACTGATAGGCATTTTAGATATTTTTTAAGAGCTTTTAGCAAAAAATCTTTATTTTACACAGAAATGATTACTGCTAAAAGCATTATTCATGGAGATAAAAATAAAATTTTAGATTTTGACCCTATAGAAAAGCCTCTTGCTTTACAACTTGCAGGAGATAATGTGGAAGAAATGGTAGAAGCTGTCAAAATTGCTGAAAATTGGGACTATGATGAAATAAACCTAAATATAGGTTGCCCATCAGATAGAATTTCAGGAAATAATATGGGAGCTGTATTGATGGCTTATCCTTTTTTAGTTAGGGATATGGTGATAGAGGTAAAAAAAATAACTAAAAAACCAGTTACTGTAAAGCATAGAATAGGTATTGATGGAACAGGAATTTTAGATGAAACTTTTGAAAATAAAATTTTAGATTCTTATGAATACTTAAAAGAGTTTGTTAGTATAATAGACGAAGGAAACCCTGACAGGCTCACAATACATGGAAGGATAGCAATATTAAAAGGACTTAGCCCTAAAGAAAACAGAGAGATTCCTCCATTAAATTATGATTTTGTTTATAAGGTTAAAAAAGATTTTTCTCACTTAAACATTGAAATAAATGGGGGTATAAAAACAAAAGAGGATATTGACACACATTTAAAAAATGTTGATAGCGTTATGATAGGTAGAGAAATTTATGATAATCCTTATTTTTTAAATATAGCAGATTCTTATTATGACATTTGTAATGCTCCAACATCAAGGGAAGAAGCTATTGAAAATATATTAGATTATGTTGATTCTTATGAAAAAAATGGATTTAACTCAAATTCCATAATAAGACATCTTTTAGGCTTGTATCACGGTCAAAAAAATTCAAAACTTTGGAAAAATTCATTAAATATTCAAAATATAAAAAAATTAGGAGGCAAAAAAACTCTTATGGAAGCTATTAAATTAATGAAACATAATTAAATTTTTTATAATTAAATTGGTTAAAAATCATTTTCATGTTATAATAAAAGGTAGTCTTTTTGACTTATTTTTGCTTTTTTAAGCAATTATAACTTTAATATAATAAATGCTAAAAAAATTAGTGTTTTGAGTAGGGAGATGAGAATGAAGAAAATATTGTTTTTATTATGTTTATCCGTGGCATTAATGTCTTGTGGGAAAAGTGAAAAAAAATCAGAAAAAGTTTTGTATATTTTTAATTGGTCAGATTATATGCCTCAAGAAATTTTAGACGATTTTTATAAAGAAACTGGGATTAAAGTTATTGTAGATAATTATGCTTCTAATGAAGAAATGTATGCTAAAATTTCTTCTGGAAGTCTAGGATATGACATTGTCTTTCCTTCAGCAGATTATCAAGAAATTATGATAAATCAAAAAATGTTACATAAATTAGACAAATCAAAAATTCCAAATATTAAAAATTTGAACAAAAATATAATTGATAAAATAGAGTATGATAAAAACTTAGATTATACGATTCCTTATGCTATTGGAGCTACTGGAATTGCTGTAAATAAAGAACATGTTAAAAATTATAAAAAAAGTTATGAGATTTTTGAAAATTCTAATTATAAAGGTTATATGACTCTTTTAGATGACGGAAGAGAAGTTATTACAAGTGCTTTATTATATAATGGTTTTGATGGTAGAAGTACAAAAAAAGAAGAATTAGAAAAAGCAAAAGATTCTATTTCTAAATGGAAAAAAAATATTGTTAAATTTGATTCTGAAAGTTTTGGGAAAGGGTTGGCTACTGGAGAATTTTGGGTTGTCCAAGGATATTATGAAAATATTGTCGCTCAGCTAGACGAGTCAAATAGAGATAATTTTGAATTTTTTATACCTGAAAAAGGTGGAACAATGTATATTGATTCTATGGTTATTCTTAATAGTTCAAAGAATACAGAAAATGCATATAAATTTATTAATTTTATTCTTAGACCAGAAGTATACGCAAAAGTTGTTGATTTTTTTGAAATTCCTTCTGTAAATACAGAAGCAGAAAAATTAAGAAAAACTAAATCACCTTATTCTATCGAGGATTTGCAAAAAACTTCTTTGCTTAGAGATTTAGGAAGTGCATTAGAAGTTCATAATGGATTGTGGTCACAAATAAAATCAGAAGAATAATATTAAACAACAAAAGAAATTTTGT
>JAFGUR010000014.1 GCA_016938425.1 Fusobacteriaceae bacterium | reverse complement strand
TAATAATTAGAGGTATAAACTTATTTTATACTTAATCTAATAATAATTAGAGTGCTTAGCTAATATTAAAATACATTTACAACTTCTACCTATTTTCAGTTCCCTTTCCCACATATACCTCATAATGTTTATCTGTATCATTTTTATATCCTTTATAAAATCTTTTTGCAATAATATTTATAAGTGGGTCTGACATTCCATTTAAAAAAGCATAATTTATATTATCGCAAACATGGTGTTTTGCATGATGTTTTTTATTCAATATTATTTTTATTTTTTGCATGAAATTAACTATTTTCCCATCAATTGTATGACAAAAATAGTGAGAAAGTTCTGCAAATGATGACAATATAAAAAAATACATTAAAGTAAACGATAAAAATATTGAAAGTTTCGTCACTAATAATAATGTTAAAATCTCTAAAGGCGCCATCCATATTTTTGAACCAGATTCATCAAAATAAACAAGTAATACTGGTTTTTTCTTATATAAAGGTGTTTTATGGTGAAGATGAAAACTTGCAATAAAAGGACCAAAAAATCCATCATATTTGTCATTATTATCCATATACATATGTACTAACCCATTCCAAAAATCAGCCAATATGTAAGCAATCCCAAAACTTAGTAGATGTTTTAAAAAGCTCATATTATTTTTAAACAAAAAAATAATCATTAAAATTTGACCGCCAACATTAATTATGGATATTATCTTAGAAAAAGTCTTATAAAATTTCTTCTCTTCATACAATAACATTGCTTTATTAAAACTTAATTGCTTTATCTCCAATTGATTCATTATATCACTTCCTTAAAAATACCTCTTGCATTACTGCAAGAGGTATTTTATTTTTTCTTTAATAATTCCATTTTTCTGTTATATTCTTCTTCATCTATTTCACCTTTTGCTAATCTTTCCTTTAAAATTTTTATAGCCAAATCTTCTTGGATAGTATTAGTCTTATTCCCTTGAAATAGTTTAATAATTAAAATTATTACTAAGGTTATTACTATAACCGGAGTAAACATCATCAGCCACATTCCACCCCACAAAAAACCAAATCCATCAAACATATGCCACATCATAGAAACCTCCTTAAAACTTAAAAATACTACTTTTTAACTATTTTTATTATATAGGAAATTCTCGTGAAAAACAATTTGAAATTTGATCTATACTTATTACACTAATTTCTGTAATCTTCTAATTTCTAATGTTTGAAAACTTATTTTAATCCCTTTTCTATAAAAAACTTTACATATTCTTTATCTTGTTTCTTTATATGATTAGTAACCCAATTTGTAAGAAAATTTAACATATGGGAAGACAAGGTAATTTTCCCTGTATCGAACTCTCCTAAAAATATTGTCACTTCTTTTCTAAAATTTTCATGTTCTTTAATGTGCTCCAAAGCTTTTGGATAGTTATATTGCTTAAAGTATTTTTCTTCATGAGCAAAATGGCTTAGTGTATAATTTACCAAGTCATCTAATATCGATTTTATTACTTTATTCTCTTCTCTATTCTTCATTCCAGTATATAAATGATTTAGTAAATCAATAAGTTTTTTATGTTCATTATCAAGTTCTTTTACCCCAACTGATAAATTGTCTGTCCATTTTATTAATTCCATATGCCCTCCTATAAATAACTTTTATTTCTAATTTATTTTTTGAGTATACATATTTTGAATTTTTCTCTATGTTTTTATTCAATTATTTTGAAGAATTTCCTTTTTATTGTTTATTTTTATTGAAAAATAGTAGATTAATTAATGACTTTTTCAAGCAAAAAGTGTAAACTATATTGGAAAGTTAAAGTTAAAAAATTTAGAGATTCTTTAACTTTCGATAATAAAGACTACTTACCTATTTCAGTAAGAGAAGGCGATGAACTTTTTATTGTTGGTAAAGTGGTAGAGGTAATGTGGAAATTGTAGAAAAGCTCTGAAAGGGGCTTTTTGTTGTGTAAAGAATTGAGATAAAATAAAGGGGCGAAAAATGAAAAAAAAAGAAACTTTGAGGCAGCTAATAGAAGAAGGTGAATTACTAATATCGAATTCATTCAATAGAAATTACATTATTGAGGAATCCCGTATAGCGAATTTAATAACTGGTGAAAAACATCCTCCAAAATATAAGAACATTTTAATTATTGAAAAAGAAAAAGGTACACTTTGGAAGAATAATTGTATCACATACTTGAACTATCAATTATTAAACAAGGATGAAAAAGAAAAATTTGAAGCTTTCTTTCCTATAAATAGGATTCTTGGCAAGGATATAAGTAAAACGAGCATGGAACAATCACTAAGTCATCTAAAAAGTTTATACGAACATTATCCTTTTGAAGAAGCAATCATTTTAGATAATAATATCAATAATAAAGTTGAAAAGATATTCATCAGTCATGCCGAAAAGGATTCAGAATATATAAAACTATTTGTAAAACTGCTCAATAACATAGGGATTATTAATAAAGACAAGATTTTCTGTTCATCAATTATTGATTATGGGATTCCTAACAGAGAAAAAATTTATGAATACATAAAAGAAGAATTTAATCAAAATGTTTTTGTTATTTTTTTCTTATCAAATAATTACTACAAAAGTGCTGCGAGTCTAAATGAAATGGGCGCGACTTGGATAAAATCTAATGAATATCAAGCTATTCTCTTACCAAATTTTGAATTTGGGGATATGAGAGGTGCTGTTGACCCTTCTGCAATATGCTTTAAAATTAACGAAAAAGAGCGTCTAAACCATTTTAAAGAAGATTTATCTAAGTTTTTTGAACTTAATATAGTTGGTCCTAATCATTGGGAAGATGCAAGAGATGAATTTCTTGGAGATGTTGAAAGACTGATTGAAAGAGATAAGAAAAAGCCTCTAGAAATAAATATTGAAAAAGTAAAAAAAGCTGGAGATAACATTGAAGTATATATAAGAACGCTAAATCTAACTAATAACCCTATTGAAATTTTGGAAATTGATTTGGAATTAATTGATAAGAGTGGAAAGGTATTTGAAAATACATTAGAACTAAATCAAAATATTTTTCCGAACGAAAATAGGGTTGATATGCAAATTATTGAGGTAGGTTCAACAGAATTTAATGGTAATAGAGTCGATTATGAAAAATCTAAGATTGAAGTACATATATAACAAAAGCTCTTATTCAGAGCCTTTATTGAGTACTTTCATTATTCTGTTATAAGCGTTATCAGAAATCATCGCTCTATTAACTTCTAAGTCCTTAATAGTAACGAGCTTATTCACTGTATCATACTCTTTATGGATTTTAGTATAGATAGAGTTTAACTCATATAGTTGATTGCTTATAAACTTATTAAGAGCATAAATAGTAATTGCAACACCGATTAATCCTGTAACTAGTAAAATAAAAAGAAATTCCCATATAGATACTGTTATCATAAAAATCACCTCCGGAGGAAAAGATATGCTTACGCAAAATGAAATAAAAGAAACTCTTGAAAAATTTTTAGTATTTAAAGAAAAAAGGATTGTTGATATCTATAAGTCATATGTAAATTTATATCGTGGTGGTCAAAATTTTAGTTCAGCCTATAATCAAATTAAATCCGTTAATTCTTTAATGGATTATAGCATATTCAACAATAAAATAATTGAGTATATTAAAAAAATTGATATTTATCCTTATTTTAGTCAACCTGCATTAGTGACTTTTGGTGATTTAACGGGTGGAACCTCTAATAGAGATATAACTGCAAATTCTATTGATAATTTTATTAAAGAATTAGAAGAAAGAATTAGAAGAATTGAATATATTTTAGAAACAATAAATAGCTTATATACTTCAAATGACCTCATTAAAGAAGAACTTCCAACTAACAATGGACTATTGACAATTAAGTTTCAAAATGACTGTAATGTTACAAGTTTAAAAGAACTTGGAAATATTTCTAAAACTTGGGATATCTTGTTTAAACAATTTTCATATATCACAGGTCAAACTCCTTTAGCAAGTATTGAGTTTAATGGCATTAGAAAAGGGAGCCTTGAAATAGATTTTTTAAATACTGTTGATTTTATAAAAGAATTTTTTCATATTTATAAATTTATAATTGAGAATATGCTGATTTATTGGCAATTTAAAGAAATGTTTTATAAATCTAATCATCTTTTTTCAGAAAATATGAAAAAGACTATGGAAGAAGAAAAAAAGAATATAGATGAAAATTGTGTCAATGAGGTTTTAAAGCAAATGATTAACTCGGATAAATTTATTTTTTCTGATAAAGAACAAGAAAGTAAAACCATTTCAAGAGTATTAATGAAATTACTTTTATTTATTGAACAGGGTGGTGAAATTAAGCTTTATACTAATGCAAAAACACAAGAAGAACATGAACTTGAACAATTATTTCAAATAATTATAAGTAAAATAGAACAACAAAAAAATCAAAATTTAGCAAATAAAAATGCAGATGTTGAGAAACTTAATTAATATATAATAAAGCTACCCCTCGAGGTAGCTTTTCTATTTCACATATATTTCCCTAATCCAATCATTCATCATTCCTTCAAATTACTAATTAAATTTCTAATATATCCTTCTAACTCTTCCATTTCTTCTTTTGCAATTTCATATACAGTTTTAATGTCTATTCCCCAGTACTCATGAACCATTTTATTTCTCATATCTTTTATTAAACGCCAGTAAATTCTATCATTATTTACCAATAAAAGGTTATCTAAATCAATATTTGTCAAAGCTTCTGCTATTATCATTAATTTATGTTCTATAATAGTTTGAATATCATCATCTTTTTTAAATTCATTGTAAGACACATTTTCTATTTTTCCCTTTATTTTTTCAACTTGCTCCAAAATATCATAAGCGCTATTAATTTGTGTTCTTTTTTTCTTAGACATAAATAGTACTCTCCAATATCTCTTTTCTAACTTTTTGAAAATGTTCTTTTGCATCTTTTGATTTATAAATAGGTTCATCTTCTGTAATTCTAACTAAATCAATTTTTTTATTAAAAATATCTTCCAAAAAATACTGTATTTTCCCCATTCTAAAATACATCTTACCTATATCTTTCATTTCCACAACTATATCAATGTCACTATCTTCTGTAGCTTCTCCTTTTGCATATGAACCGAATAATCCTATATTTATTACTCCTTGTTCTTCCAATATACTTTTATTCTCCTTAAGTACATTAAGTATATATTCTTTATCCATAGCTTTCACCTCTAAATTTTCTTTTTCATATTCTACTACTTTTAAAAGAAAAAGAGAATAAATTTTTCTTTTATTCTCTCAGATAATATTTTATAAAACAAAGCCTTTTCAACTTCTAACTACTAATTTTCACTATCCCAATCCCATCCCCGAAAGGCAACAAAACAAAATCATGTTCTTCATATAGCCTATTTATAAATTTATCAAGATTTCTTACTATAGTCTTAAATCTTTTTGGATACTCTTTATAC
The DNA here is from genome assembly GCA_016938425.1 of Fusobacteriaceae bacterium. Lineage (GTDB taxonomy): Bacteria > Fusobacteriota > Fusobacteriia > Fusobacteriales > Fusobacteriaceae > JAFGUR01. Next base: position 4,704 of record JAFGUR010000014.1, on the reverse strand, counting down.
AAATACCCTCTAAACATTATATTATCTATAAAAATAAGACCATCTTTATTCATCTTTGGAAGAACCAAATCAAAAAAATCACCATATTTTCCTTTTGCTGCATCCATAAAAACAAAATCATAGGTTTCATCTAGTTTTGGTATAACTTCAAGGGCATCTCCAAAATGTAAATCAATATTATCCAAACCAGATTTTTCAAAATTTTTCTTGGCTTCATTATATCTTTCTTCATCAATCTCAATTGTTGTTAATTTCCCTTGAAAATTAAAACATTCTTTAGCCATGATAGTTCCACTATATCCAATTGCTGTACCTATTTCCAATATATTCTTTATTTTATAACTTCTTATAGTAAACTCCAAATATTTTGCAACTTCCTTTGTAACTATTGGCACATTAAACTCTTTTGCATAGTCTTCCATCTCTAAAATAAGCTTATCTGTTTCTTTAATTTTCCCAATTATATAGTCATTAGCTTCTTTTAATTCTTCTAACAATCTAATCCCATCCTAACTTTTCTTTTTAAGTTTAATAATGTAAAATCCATCTAAATATTTATCCAAAATTGTAAATCCACCCAAATTATCTTTAATACTCTCAATATTACTTGGTAAATTTATCTCTTCTACCTCAAAATCCTTATTTTCTTCTAAAAATTTCTCAATATTTTTAGTATTTTCCTCTTCAAAAATTGTACAAGTACTATATACTAAATATCCTCCAACTTTTAACTTCTTTGAAGCACTTGATAATATTTCCATTTGAAGATTAGCTAATTCCAGAATATTATCCATATTCCTTTTATAAATAGCCTCTGGTTTTTTCCTAATTACCCCAAATCCACTACATGGTGCGTCTACCAATATTCTATCAAAATCATCATTAAGTTCATCAATTTTTCTAGCATCTTGTAAAATTGGATTAATAATTTCTACTCCCATTTTCTCAGCATTTTCTTTTATAAGCTTTAATTTATGTTCAAATATATCTAAAGAGAAAACTATTCCCTTATTATTCATTTCTTCAGCAATTACAAGGCTTTTGCTCCCCGGTGCAGAACAAGTATCAAGAATTTTTTCATTTTCTTTAGCACCCAAAAGTTTTGCTGCCAAATATGAACTTCCATCTTGAACAATAATTTTCCCTTCTTCAAATTCTTTTGTATCTATTATTGATTTTGAAAGATAAAAAATATCTTCTACCCTATTCACTATTTTTATATTTTTACTCTCTATAAAATTTAAAAATTCTTCTTCACTCATCTTAAATTTATTAATTCTAACACTCAAATAAGGAATTTCTTTAAAGCTCTTCATTAGCTCCAATGTTCTTTTCCCATATTGACTTTTCAATTTTTTAATAAACCATTCAGGGTAAGAATACCTTACTCCCCAATCAGATTTTTCCAATGTTTCTATATCTTTTTCATATTCTAAAAGATATTTTCTCAAAACTCCATTTATAAAATTTGACATATCTCCATATTTTTTAGAAAGCTCCACAGCTTCCCATACAACTGATTTATTATCACTTTCCATAAAAGCTATTTGATAAAATGAAATTCTCAATAACTGTTTAAGATAAGATTTTTTTACTTTTTTTGTCCTTTTTGCCATTTGATAATCTAAAAATATCAGATTTCTTATAACCCCATAAAAAATTTCTGTTATAAATCCTTTTTCCTTTGATTGTAATTTATTCTTTCTAAAAAATTCATTCAAAATTATATTTGAATATTTCCCTTTTTCATATTCTTCCAAAAGTTCTATTATTATCTCTTTTAAATTCAATTTCTACTCCTTCTTATTTTTCATAAAATCTATAAATGTTTGTGAAGCTATTGATAAATTTGTCTTTTCATTATACAAAAGTCCTATAAATCTAGGCTCTATAGCTGGTTCTATTTCCCATTTGTACAACTCTTTTTTTTCCAATTCTTCTATTACAAAGTTTTCTATTACTGAGGCTACCCCTAGCCCAATTTTAGCAAATTCTACTAAAAATTCCATAGAGGAAATTTCAATATCTATTTCTAAATCAACATTATTTTTTAACAAATATTCATCTATATATTTCCTTGTAGCATTCTTTTTTTCTAAAAATAACATTGGAAATTTTTTCAAATCTTCTAGTGGAAATACTGATTTTATAGGCTTTTCTTTCGATACAAATATATCCTGTATTTTTAGTAATTCTTCAAATTTTAAATTACTGCTAACACCTTCTACCTTACTAACTATTGCACAATCTAAATTTCCTTTTTCAAGTAATTCTAAGGTTTCAAGGGTAACCCTGTTTGTTATCTCTATTTTTATATCAGGATATTTTTCATGAAACCCCTTTAAAAAAGGCATGAAATAGTACTTACAAAGAGTATTACTTATTCCAATCCTTACTACTCCCTTACTTTTATTTTTTAGTTGTTTTACAATTTTCTCGCCTTTTTCTATCTGAATATATGCATTTTTTACATATTCATAAAGAACTTTCCCCTCTTCTGTAAGTAAAACACCCTTAGAATTTCTATTGAAAAGCTTAATCCCTAAATTTTCTTCTAAATTTTTAATTGATTTTGTAACTGCTGGTTGAGAGACAAATAATTTCTTTGCTGCTTTTGAAATATTTCCATATTCTGCCACAATATAAAATACATAATATGTTTCCATTTTCCCTCCTCAAAAGAATATAATTTACTAGCCTTTTAAAGTACATTTCATATGCAATTGAAATATATTTTAAAATGCTGTATACTGTATTAGTTAATTTTATCAGGGGGTATCATGGACAAAAAAAGACTTTCTTTAATTTTTTTCTTTCTTATTTTATTTATCTTTGCAATACAAACTACAAAAATTAATATTTATAAATTCAATTCTTCAACTAACAAGGCAATTGTACAAAAGAAAATTAGTCTTCTTAAAATATTGCCAACAGATAAAAAACTTCCCATTTTAGCTTCAAAAATGTCAAAAGAACTTTTTAATGGTAACAAAATTAATCTTACTCAAATTAAAACTGAAAATGGTAAAGAAATTGCCTATTTCAACTTAGAAGATACTGATAAAAAAAGTTGGTATCAATATTTTCAAGGCTCTAGTGGTGCTCAAGAAACTTTAGAATCCATTAAACTTACTCTTTTACAAAATGAACTCAAAGATAATTGGATTGATGGAATTAAACTCACATATAATGGTGAATTTACAGAGCTTGACCATATTTCTTTTGACAGTACACCTTATCTAAGAAAACAAGTAAAAAACTAATTAAAAAGAGATTAAATACCCAATGTCATTAAGTTAAGGGTAGACACGCAGGTCTACCCCTACAGAATCAAATGAATTTGTAGGGGCGAACCCTATGTGCAATGTCGTCAACTTAAGAAAATTTACAGTATAGTTTGTTCAAGTTATAGCTGTAATGAAAGTTAAAAAACTTAAAGCTCCAAGTCTCCCCTTATCAGGGGGAGATTTAGAGGGGGTTGTTTAGATTCACTAAGTTGATGTCATTTCTTTAATACCCCTTTTTTTACTTAAAAATAAGCTCGTAAGTATCTTTTAAACTCTCACCATTTTCTTTAATAAACTTTTTAATTGCAACACTTGTATCCTCTGAATTTTCTATTTTATTTATAGCATCTATAAATTCTTCAATATTTTCAACTTTATAACCAAATTCTAATTTTAAAATTTCATTTGAAATATCTTTCACATTTTGTAAATATTTCCCAAAAATAGGTTTTTTCCCATAATACAAAGGCTCTAATAAAGAATGTCCCCCTACGTCCACTAAGGTTCCACCGACAAAAGAAATATCTGAAATTGCATAAAATTTTCTCAAAACTCCCATTTTGTCTACTAATATAATATCCGACTCTTTATCAATTTCACTATAAAGCGAATAATTTTCTTGGCTTAATAAACCTTTTACTTCTTCCAATCTATCCAAATGTCTAGGAACTAAAATCAGTTGATAATTTTTTAATCTTTTAAAAATATCAATTAAGATTTCCTCTTCGCCTTCTCGTGTACTTCCTGCAACTATAACTTTTTTATTAAGGAAAAGTGAATTTTTAAACTCTACTAATTCTTTCTCTTCATACTTTTCAAAATTCAAAGAAAATTTCAAATTTCCAAAATTATAGACTTTATCTTTAGAAGCTCCTAAGTCTATTATTCTATTTTTATCATCTTCACTTTGCATAATTAAAGCATCAAATTTATTTAATACCTTATTCAATAAAAACTTAATTTTACTATAATTCTTAAAAGATTTCTCTGAAATTCTCCCATTTACAAGGTATAAGCTTGAATTTTTGCTCAGATAATCTATCGTATTAGGCCATATCTCTGTTTCAACTATTATTGATTTTTTTAAAGTAACTTCTTTAAAAATTCTATCTATTGCAAATTTGAAATCTAAAGGAAAAAATATTATTTTTATTCTTGGAGAATTATATTTTATTCTAGCTTGCTCATATCCAGTATCGGTTACTACACTTAAAATAATTTTATTTTCTTTATTTTCTAGAATTTTTTTTATTAATGAATCTAATAAATTTACTTCTCCCACTGAAGAAGCATGAATATAAATGTATTCACCTTTTTCTATTGATTTTACATCAATAATCCTTTTCATGAAAAATATTCTAATTTTTTCATTAAAAAGCATTGTAATTCTTATAATTATATATATCAAGAATAAAAT
>JAFGUR010000139.1 GCA_016938425.1 Fusobacteriaceae bacterium | reverse complement strand
TCATATGAACAATTTCAACATTTTCATTTTTTACTATTTCTTTTAAAAAATTTACTATTCCAAAATCTATTTTTTTAAATTTTTCAATACCATATACTTTTATATTTCTTTTTAATGCTTCCTCATATAATTTTGTGCCTTTTAGTGTAACTATAATTAACTCATGCCCTTCACTTTCCAAACCTTCTTGTAATGTTAATGGATATTTTTCCAGGCCACCCCAACCTGTTGTAAATACTGAATGGATAATTTTCATTAAATACTCCTTAATATTTCAAGAATCTTTACAATATCTTTTTCTCCCCAAGAAATAAATTCTTTTGTAGAATAATCTTCTTCTACCTTTCCCTCTGGCAAAATATAATCTACATTTTTATTTCCATAAATCCCCCATCTAAGTGGTGATTGCGTTTTCTTTATTGGATAAATTCCTATTATTTTTTTACCCAAAGCTCCTGCAACATGAGTTGGCCCTGTTGATGTTCCTATAAATAAATTAGCTCTATCTATTAATGCAGCCAAATTTAATAAAGAACCTTCATTTACAAAGACTTTTACATTATCTTTTTTAGAACTTCTAGCTATTTCTTTTGCTCTTTTTTCATCAGATTTTGCTGAGGAAATTACAACACTATAATCTGTTTTTTCTTCTAAAATTCTTCTTATTAATTCTGAATATTGAATATCAGTCAAATTTTTAGCAGAACCACCGCTAAATGGGTGTATTAATATAAATTTCTCTATATTATTTTCCTTTAGCCATTTTTCAGCATTTTCCTTGTGTTCTTCTTTATAAACAATCTTTGTGTCAATTTCAAAAACTTTATCATAAAGGTCTCTGTTAATGCTTCTAATTAAATCCAAATTATATTCAGCTTCATTTTTTATAGACTTTGACCTTTTTTGCCAAATTCCTTTATTATAAGAAAAAAATGAACTAATTTTGCTATAAGGTCCTACTCTCCATTTTGCTTTACTAACCTTTGCCAATTTTGCCACATTCTTATCAGAGTATAAAGCTATAAAAATTTCTGCTTTTATCTCTTCTATTTTTTTTTCTAGTTCTTTTTCTTCATAATCATCTATCTTTATAACCTCATCAATATACGATAAATTTTTTACTACATCATAATTATAATTTCTAACTAAAACAGTTAATTTCGCTTTAGGGTACATTTTCTTCACCATAAAAAAACTAGGAATTGAAAGAACCAAATCTCCTATTTTATCTGTTCTTGAAACAATTATATTATTTATTTCCATTTTTATCCCTTCTATTAAGTTCTAGCAATTTATAATACTTAACCATTGTGTAATTAGAGCTTAATATTGCAAGTAATAATCCTTCTACCCCGTCTAAAAATCCTAATCTAAAGAAATACATCCTTATAAATTTGAATATTGGATTTATAACTATTCCAAAAAAATTAGCTTTTTTACCACGTTTATGATATTCTTTTGCACCTTCAGAAGTATATCTATTAAACTTTGATAAATAATCACTCAAATCTTCATATGAATAATGGTAAATTTCTTCAGTTAATTTTCCTTTTTTACCATTAGTTTCAAAGGATTCATGAACAACATTATCATTATATTTTCCAATTCCATTTTTAAACAATCTTATTCTATAGCTTCCACTCCAACCACCATGTTTTATTTGTTTCCCAAAACATACAGAAGTAAAGTTTATATCGTATAACTCTTCTTTACCCTCTTTTATTACTTCCAATATTTTTTTTGATAAATCATCACTTATAACTTCGTCTGCATCTATAAGAAGTATCCAATCTTTTGTGCATTTCTCTATTACAGAATTCTTTTGCAATCCATAGCCTTTCCAGTTTTCTACATATACTTTTGCCCCATATTTTTTGGCTATTTCAACTGTATTATCTGTACTGTTACTATCAACAATGATTATTTCATCAGCAATATTTTTTATAGACTCTAAAGTTCTTCCTAATCTTCTTTCTTCATTATAAGTAATTAATCCTACTGATAAACTCAATGTTTTCCTCCTAAGATATTAATTCGTAAATTTTTCCTAAAATTAAATTCCTATTAACTTTTACATTTAAAATAAATTTATTCAATGTGAATTTTCTTAATTCTATTCTTCTAATTTTTAATGGATTTCCCCAAATGCTGTTAGTCCCTTTTTTAGTTGTTACAAAAGATTCGTAACCTACATTTTTTAGTATCTCTTCTCCAAATTTACTTCTATGACCCCAAGGCCAACAAAACGCAATTACTTTATTACCTAAATTCTTTTCTATTAATTCTTTATTTTCAGTTACATCTTTTTTTATTCTTTCTATTGCTTCTTCTTCTTTTTCTTCCTTAATAAACTTCTCTTTATTTTCATTGATAAACTCTTTAACAAGTTTATCTCTATCTGTTTTATCTTTATTTTCTAAATAAAACTTATTAAATTCATCATAAAATTCTCTTTTTACAATGAAGCCTTTTATAGAAGTTTCACCTCTTTTTCTAAAAATAATATCTCCTATTTTGCTTTTTCTTCCTAAAATATATAAGTTTGAAGAATCTTTTTCTTCTTTTTCTATAATTTCATAAGAATTAATATCAGATATAACAGGAGTATGTTTATGAGTATGTGCCTGAAAATCTAGTAATCCACTTTCATACATCTCTTTTATCTCGCACCAAGTCATATATTGCCAAGTTTTTCCATCTCCAACTTCTACATATTTTTTCATTGCCTCATAATTAGCTTCTCTATTATTTAAAATTTCTGTTTGTTCAATCCGTTCTCTATCTTCCAAATACATTGTATTCAAAAATATTGTAGCTTTCATATTGTATTTTTTTAAAATTGGAAATACAATTTTATAATTATCGTAATATCCATCATCAAAAGTTATCATTATATTTTTCTCATGCTTATTGTAATCTTTGTTAACATAGTCTGAAATTGTTATTCCTT
>JAFGUR010000138.1 GCA_016938425.1 Fusobacteriaceae bacterium | reverse complement strand
GATAAGTAATACTAAAGACTACTTTGTAGCCTAAGAATTACTTAATGCATAATGTAATAGAGCTCGGTTTTAAGTTTTGTACTAAAAATTCGAAGCGTGCAAAGGTCTTAATTAATGAGTCCAGCGTCACGCTGGTGCGGTGTGCTGCATAAGCACGGTTTTTAAATGTTTTTTTTATAAGAACAAAGAATTCAAACAGGAGAAATTTATGGAATATATAAAAAAACCAATGGATATTGAAAAAAAGAGCTTTGAAATAATAACAGAAGAATTGGGAGAAAAAGTAAAGAAGTTTTCAGAAGATGAACTTTTAGTTGTAAAAAGAGTAATACATACAACAGCTGATTTTGAATATGCTGATTTAATTGAATTTAGAAATAATCCTATTGAAATGGGAAGAGAAGCAATTAGAAATGGAGCGAGAATCTATTGTGATACAAGTATGATTGCCAATGGATTAAGTAAAATTAGCTTGAAAAAATTTGAGGTAGAAGCTTATTCTTTGGTTTCAGATAAGGAAGTAAGTGAAATTGCCAAGGAAAGAAAAATAACAAGGTCAATAGTAGCTATGGAAAAAGCAATTTTAGATGAAAAAACAGGGATTTTTTTGATTGGAAATGCTCCAACAGCTCTATTCAAACTTATGGAATTTGTAAAAGAAACAGGAATAAAACCAAAATTGGTTGTGGGAGTTCCTGTGGGATTTGTAGGAGCAGCAGAAAGTAAAAAAGAACTTGAAAATTTTGATTTTCCATACATAAGAATTAATGGAAGAAAAGGTGGAAGTACAGTTGCAGTATCTATTTTACATGGAATTCTTTATGGAATGAATGAATTTAAGGATAGACTTGATGGATAAATTTGATATTGTTAATGGAAAAAAGTTGAGATATGGATTTACAACAGGGTCATGTGCAACAGCAGGGGCAAAAGCTGCTTGTGAAGTGCTATTTAATAATAAAAAATTTGATTTTATAGAAATAAAACTTGTAAATGGAGAGCTTCTAAATATTGAAGTAGAAAATCTTTTAGTGAAAGATGAATATGTAGAGGTAGCAATAATAAAAGATGCTGGAGATGACCCAGATATTACTAATGGAATAGAAATAAGAGTGCAAGTTAGAAAGATAAAAGAGAATACTATTAATATTCTTGGAGGAATTGGTGTAGGAAAAGTTACTAAAAAAGGATTAAATCAAGCTATTGGGCAATGGGCAATAAACTCTGGTCCTAGACAAATGATTAAAGAAAATTTGAAAGAATATGTTGAAAATAAAGATTTTGGGGTAGAAGTCAAAGTAATAGTTCCTAATGGTGAAGAAGTTGCAAAAAAAACTTTGAATGAAAAACTTGGAATAATTGGTGGAATATCAATATTAGGCTCTACTGGAATAGTAAAACCAATGTCTGAAGAGGCCTTTAAAAAATCATTGGATATAGAATTAAGTGTGTTATTAAAAGAAAAAACTTCAAATGAAGTATATTTTTCTTTTGGCAATTATGGAAAGAAATTCGCTATGGAAGTTTTGAGGGTAGAAGAAAAAAATATTTTGATAACAAGTAATTTTATTGGATATATGCTAGAATCAGCAGGAAATCAAGGGGTTAAAGGACTAAAAATAATAGGAAATTTAGGGAAAGTCATTAAAGTTGCAGGGGGAATTTTTCATACTCATAATAGAGTGGCAGATGGGAGAATGGAAATCTTGACAGCAAACGCAATACTTTTAGGAGAGAAACAGGAAAACTTACTTAAAATTATGAATGCAAACACTTGTGAAGAAGCCATTGAATACATTGAAAACAAAGAACTTTTTAATTTTTTATCAGATAAAGTAAAAGAAAAATGTGAAGCTTATCTAAAAAGAGTGGGCTATAACGTGAACATTGAAGTTCTTATTTTTTCTAATGAACATGGGGAACTTGGAAGGAGTAAAAATTTTTATGAATAAAGTTCATATATTGGGACTTGGGCCGGGGAATCCTAATTATATTTTGTCTGTTACCAAAGAAATTATTAAAAATTCAGATATAATTATTGGTGGAAAAAGAAATATTGATAGTATTTTAGAATTGGCTGAAAATAAGGAAATATATTATGTTGATGCCTTTTTAGATAAAATGATAAATTATATAGAAGCAAATAATGATAAAAAAATCTCAGTAATTGTTTCTGGAGATACTGGATTTTATAGTCTTTTAACCTATATAAAAAATAATTATAGTGGAGAATTAGAGGTAATTTCAGGGATATCTTCAATGCAATATATGTTTTCTAAGATTTGTGAAACTTGGGATAATGCATTTATTTCATCTGTTCATGGGCGAGAGCTTGATTTTCAAAATTATTTAAAGACTTACAAAAAAATTGGATTATTAACTGATAATAAATATACTCCTCAAAATATTGCAAAAATTTTACTAGAACAAAATCTTACTAATTTTGAAATAATTGTTGGAGAGAATTTATCCTATGATAATGAAATTATAAGAAAATATAATGTAGAACACTTAGCCTTTGAAGAGAAAAAATTTGATATAAATGTTGTTGTTATTAGGGAGGGAAAGACTTGTACCATATAAAAGATTCAGAGTTTATTCGAGGAGAAGTTCCTATAACAAAAGAAGAAATTAGATGGGTTTCAATAGGGAAACTTGAAATAGAAGAAAGCGATATTTGTCTTGATATTGGTGGTGGGACGGGAAGTATCTCCATTGAAATGGCAAATTTTGCTACCAAAGGAAAAGTATTTGTAATTGAGACAAATGAGGAAGCAATAAGCCTTATTAATCAGAATATAGAAAAATTTAAAAAAAATAATATTGAACTTATAAAAGGGTTGGCTCCTATGGATTTGCCTAATAGAAAATTTAATAAAATTTTTGTAGGAGGAACTAAAGGAGAAATTGAAAAAATCTTGGATTATGTAGAAGAGAATTTGGTAGAAGATGGGAAAATTGTATTGAATTTTATAGTTTTAGAAAATCTTTTAAGTGGATTAAATAGTTTGAAAATTAGAAAATTTAAAAATATAGAAGTAACACAAATGCAAACAAGCAAAAATAGATTGGTAGGAAATATGAATATGATGATTGGTGGAAATCCTATATTTATTATTTCTGCTGAAAGGGGATAGAATGAAGGGGAAATTTTTTGGTATTGGTGTTGGAGTGGGAGACCCAGATTTAATAAGTTATAAAGCTGTTAAGATTTTGGAGAAAATAGATTATATTGTTTTACCTGAAGCAGTAAAAGGTGAAGGAAGTGTAGCATTTGAAATTGCTAAGAAATTCTTAAATGAAAAAGTACAAAAGATATTTTTGGAATTTCCTATGATAAAAGAGCTTGAAAAGAAGATTGAGATTAGAAAGAACAATGCAAAAATAATTTCAGAATACTTGGAAAAAGGGAATAATGTTGCTTTTTTAACTATTGGAGACCCAATGACTTATAGTACCTATTCTTATGTTTTGGAGTATCTAAAAGCTTACGAAGTAGAAACTATAGCAGGAATAACTTCCTTTAGTTGTATTGCCTCAAGATTAAATATTCCATTGGTACTTGGAAATGAAGATTTAAAAATCATTTCTGTAAGTAAGGACACAGATTTTCAAAAAGAATTTGAAAATAATGATAATATAGTTTTTATGAAAATTAGTAGAAATTTGGACAAAATAAAAAGTGAAATTAAAAAATTAAATTATGAGAAAAATATTGTGTTAGTTTCCAATTGTGGAAAGGAAAATGAAGAAATTCATTATGATTTGGGAAAGGTAGAAGAAGTACCATATTTTTCAACACTTATTTTTAAAAAAGGTGGTTTTTATGAGTAAAGTTTATTTTATTGGTGCTGGACCCGGAGATCCAGATTTAATAACAGTAAAGGGAAGAAAAATTGTAGAAAGTGCTGATGTTATAATTTATGCAGGTTCTTTAGTAAATAAAGAAATAATTGATTGTAGAAAAGAAACTTCTGATTTATATAATTCTGCTACTATGAGCTTGGAAGAAGTTATGGAAGTTACTATTAATGCTTTGAAATTAGGAAAAACAGTAGCAAGAGTTCATACAGGAGATCCAAGTATTTTTGGAGCTATAAGAGAGCAAATGGATATTTTAGATAGAGAAAATTTAGAATATGAGGTTATTCCAGGGGTAAGTTCTTTTGTTGCTGCTGCTGCAAGTTTGAAGAAGGAATTAACTTTACCTGATGTTAGTCAAACAATAATTTGTACAAGGATTGAAGGAAGAACCCCTGTTCCTAAAGAAGAAAGTTTGGCAAGTTTGGCAAGTCACAAAGCAACAATGGCTATTTTCTTGTCTGTTCATAAAATTGGTGAAGTGGTAGAAGAGTTATTAAAACATTATGAGAAAGAAACTCCTATTGCAGTTGTTCAAAAAGCCACATGGAAAGATGAAAAAATAGTAATGGGAACTCTTGATAATATTGAGAAATTGGTAAAAGAAAACAATATTACAAAGACAGCTCAAATATTAGTTGGAAATTTTTTAGGAGATAAATATTCTCTTTCAAAATTATATGATAAAGAGTTTACTCATGAGTATAGAATAGGAATAAAAGATGAATAATCAGGCTATTTTTTGTGTTACAGAAAATGGAATTGAAATAGCAAAAAAAATTAATGAAAAAATTTCTTCTGATGTATTTGTAATAGAAAAATTTAATAAAAACTTTGGAATTTCTTTTACTTCATTAAAAGAAATAATAAATGAAAATTTTAAGAAATATAAATATTTGGTTTTTATAATGGCAACTGGAATTGTTACACGTATTATAGCTCCTCATATCTTGAAAAAAGATGTTGACCCAGCAGTGATTTCTATTGATGAACAAGGAAATTTTGTGATTCCTCTGTTATCTGGACATTTGGGAGGAGCAAATAATCAAAGTAAAAAAATAGCAAATATTATTAATAGCATTCCAGTAATAACAACAGCTACAGATGTTTCTGGAAAAATTGCAGTAGATACTTTGGCAGAAAATTTAAACTGTAAATTGGATAGTTTGGAAAGTGCCAAAAAAGTAACATCTCTTATTCTTCAAAATAAAGAAATATCTATTGATTTACCTAAAAATATTGAAGTTAATAATAAAAATGCTGAAGGGATTATTCTAATTACTAATAAAATTAATATTGAAATAACAAAAATAATTCCTCAAAATATTTGTGTAGGAATAGGTTGTAAAAAGGGAACTAAGGTAGAAGATTTGGAAATGTTTGTAAATGAAGTTTTTAATAATTTTAATTTAAATATAGAAAGCATAAAAAATCTTAATTCATGTTGGGTAAAGCAAGAAGAAGAAGGATTATTGAAACTTTCTAAATTAATTAATAGAAAAATCAACTTTTTTTCCAAAGAAGAGATTGAAAAGTTTGAGAATTTGATTGAAGAGAAATCAGATTTTGTAAAAAATACGATAGGTGTTTATGGAGTATCAGAGCCATGTGCTTATTTAGGAAGTAATAGAAAAGGAAAATTTTTAGTAAAAAAAATAAAGAAACAAGGAATGACATTGTCTTTGTTTGAGGAAGAATAAAGGGGTTTTAATATGTATAAAATTTATGTTGTTGGAATAGGACCAGGAAATATTGAGAATATGACTTTTGAAGCCTATGAAGTTTTAAAAAAATCAGATGTAATTATAGGATACAAAACTTATATTGATTTGGTAAAAGATGAATTTTCACATAAAGAATTAATATCTTCCCCAATGAAAAAGGAAATAGATAGATGTAAAGATGTTTTAGAAATTGCAAAAACAAATAAAGTTGTCTCATTAATAAGCAGTGGTGATGCAGGAGTCTATGGAATGGCAGGAATTATGTTAGAAGTTGCTGACGAAAATTTTTCTGTTGAAATAATACCAGGGGTTACAGCTTGTAACGCAGCAGCAGCAGTAGTGGGTGCTCCAATAATGCATGATTCTGTAAATATTAGTCTTAGTGATTTATTAACAGATTGGGATTTGATTAAGAAAAGAATAGATTTATCAAGTCAGGCTGATTTTGTAATTTCATTGTATAATCCTAAAAGTAATGGAAGAACAACTCAAATACAAGAAGCACAAGAGATTATGCTTAAGTATAAAAAAGCAGATACCCCTGTTGCAATAGTTAAAAATGCTAAAAGAGAAGGAGAGCAAATTGTTTTGACAACTCTTTCAGAAATGCTTAACCATGATATTGATATGCTTACTATGGTTATTATAGGAAATAGTATGACATTTGTAAAAAATGGAAAAATGATAACACCAAGAGGATATAAGGTATGATTTGGATTGTTGGGGGAACTAGCGATACAACAAAATTATTAGATTTATTAAAGATGAAAATTGATTTTTCAAAATTAGTAGTTTCAGTAACAACAGATTATGGAGAGCAATTACTAAGTTCTTATAAAGTGAAAATTATCAAAGGGAAAATTGAAAAAGAAGAAATTCAAAATTTTATTAAAAAAAATAAAATTGATATAATAGTTGATACATCTCATCCCTATGCAGAGAATATTTCTAAAAATATTTTAGAACTTATTGATTTGGAAGAAATAAATTATATGAGATATGAAAGAGCTGAAACTATTTTAGAAAATACATATAATTTTGAATCAATTGAAAAACTTATAGATTATATAAATGAAAATATGAAAAATGAAATTATTTTATCAACTTTAGGAAGTAAAGCTATTCCAGAACTTTCAAAAATTGAAAATAATAAAGTCTTTTTAAGAATTTTGCCCACAGTTGAATCTGTTAAAAGTGCCATTGAGCATAATTTTTTACCAAAGGATATTATAGCAATCCAAGGACCATTTTCAAGAGAATTTGAAGAAGAAATGTTAAAATTTTATAAGGCTACAATTTTACTTACCAAGGATAGTGGACGGGCTGGCGGAGTTTTAGAAAAGATAGAAGTTTGTAAAAAATTAGGCATAAAGTGTTTGATTATTAGTAGACCAAAAATTGATTATCCAAATGTTTTTGAGGATATTGAAGATATTTTAAAAAAATTATGTAAATAAAATAGTAAGCAAGTAATCTTTCTATTTTAGTGTAAAGCAATTAATAGAGCATAAGAAAGTTAGCTTTGCCATATTGCTATTTATATTTTTGCAAGTGTGAAAGAAGGCCAAGTTGGAAATGAAATCCATTTTGTGGAGCCTTTAACAAATTTTATGAATTGCTCTAAATTAAACAATTTTTTTAACCCATTCATAATTCAGCTATATTTTCAAATTAATATGCCTTGCTCATAAAGATTTATTTTTCGTAATTTCCTACATACAAGAAAGGTGGCTCAACCACCTTTCAATTTGTATTATATAAGATTTATAGTTTCATATAAGCATAAAAAAAAGCACAAAATTTTTTTAAGGATTTTGTGCTTTTTCTGTCTTAAAAGTTATGATTATTTAAACATCATTTTTATAATATTCCTATTGGATTAAAAAGTCAATATATAAACTTATTATTTTCTTAAATTATTAGGAAACTTATATTTAAACTTTTTTCTTGAAATACTTTTAAGAACAAAGCTTTGTATAAAAAACTTATATCATTTAATT
>JAFGUR010000137.1 GCA_016938425.1 Fusobacteriaceae bacterium | reverse complement strand
GCTTTTGTCATATTTCCATTGATACTTAATACATTAATTTTTAGTTTCCTATAAGTATAAAAAAAAACCTTAGGAAATATTTTTAAAATATCTCCCAGGCTTTTATCCGTCCGTGTACATAGTTTTTCCTATGCGTTTTCTCTCGGACCAGACCAGTAAGTACTGCGGAACCCTAGAAAACTTTTTATTTATTTGTCTTTAATATTATACAAAATTGACTATAATTTGTAAATATTTATTTAACTTTAAATCTAAGTACAGTTTTTAACTTTTCTGCTTCTACCTTTCTCGCATCACTAAGATAAATTTCTTTATGAGTTTTATCTAACCTTTCAAAACCTTTATCCTTTGCAAAATTTTCCATAAGTTGGAAACTTTCAGATTCACTATCATAACTTCCCACATGAAGCATTTGTACAACTTTACCCTCTTCTATCTCTTCAAACCTTACATCATTCAGCAAAGCATGAGGCTTATTTTTCTTCACTTCTTCCAATATAAATTTTGCGTAAACTTCATCTACAAAATCAGGTTGTCTAATCATTATTTTAAATAAAAGCTCGTTTTTATCAATAATTCCCTCAGTCCATTTTTTTCTACCTTCATCGGTCAAATCCCAAAACCCTTCAAGGGGATAAACTGCATAATCATAAAAACCCTTAGGCTCAATTCCTTTTTTATAACTCATTTTCACAGCATAAGACAAGGAATACAATACCCCAATGTAATTAGCAAAAGAATCATCATTGGGATTTCCTTTTCCTTCAATGGTAAAAAAATTGAAGCTTGGAATATCAATTATTTCAGGCTTAGTTTTTGGCTGATATAAGTTTTTCTCTTTTTTCTTCCACTCATGTTTTTCCATTAAATTTTCTCCTTCAAAATCTATTTTATTTCACAACTCCTCCGTGAAAAATCTTTTATTTTTCTCAAAAATTATTTCTTACAATAATCGGTAATTCCTAATCTATTTCCAAAAGGGTCTTCAAACTCCACAGCAAATCCTGTTTTTATTTCAAAAGGTTCACTTAAAAAACTTATTCCTTTTTCTACCATTTTCTTATATTCTTCTTTTACGTTTTCCACAACAAACCATATTGTTGGCTTTATATTTTCAAAATATTTTCTATCTTTTAAAATAATCGCTGGTTCCTCTCCACCAACATTATAAGCTATCATCCCATTATTAGAAAAATCAAATTTCAAATTAAATCCCAAAATATCTCCATAATATTTTTTTGCTTCTTGTAAATTATCTACTCCTAAAAAAAAATTATCATATTTTTCCATCATTTTTCTCCTAAAACTATTTTCTTAAAATTTTTCTCCAAACAAATACTCATATCATTAGTCAAAAATTTCCCCTCATAAAAAGCACTAAAAATTGTTGCAGGACTTGGACATTTTCTTGCTTCCTCCAAGTTATTTAATTTTAATATTTTTAAATCTATCTTATTTTTCTCAGAAAGTTTTGTAAGTTCTTCATTTACATAATACTCTGTAAAAGGACATCTATTACTATAATAAATAACCAGACCTTTATCTTCTACCTTTCCATTCCTAACACTATCACTAAATTTTATATTACTTTTATTATTTTCAAACATTTTTACAAGTAAGACAAATCCTGTATCTAGCTCATCTACTATTTGAAATCCTTGTTTCATAAACCATTTGCCGTCACTCATATAGTTATTTTTCTTTTTTCCACAAACAGTTATAAGACCTTTTTTACCCTGTTCTCTTGCTTCTACCTCTACTTTTTCAAGAAGTTTTTTTCCATACCCAGAATTTTTATATTTACCAGATACCCAAAAACAATTAATATTAATAAGTTCCTCTGCTTCTATTGGTAACCAAGCTTTTTCAGATGGTCCATATTCTATAAAGACCTTGGCTCTTTCATTTAATCTATAAAATTTATATCCATTTTCAAATTCATTTTTTAGCCAAAACTTTTTTAAATTATACCCTTCAATGCATTTTTTATCAGAAAAAGCACAACAAATATGTTCATTATCAATGTTTTCTTTATTAATATCTATAAACATAAATCCTCCTCTCTATTCTATTGACAAATACACATGAACCTCCATATTTTCCATATCATCATTTTGATATTCTTCAAAATCATATTTAAAAGTTCTTGGTATACTTCTATCATTCCAAACTTCTACCCAAAATTTTTGTATATCTTCCATATTACCATTTACCATAAACTTAGCATATTTTCCTTTTTTCAAAACAATTTTTTCAAGATTTTTATTTTCTTCTTCTACCTCACAAACTACATAAGTATCATATTCCATTTTATTTTCGGAATAATTTGTATAAAGTCCTATGGCTTTCCCGTTTACTTTTCCCATTATTTCCGAGTATATACCTTTTTCATAAAAATCCATCCATAGTTTTCCAATTTTCTCACCAAGTTTTTCATCCAAATTCGAGCATCTTTCTTTGATTCCCACCAATACTTTTTCTTCCAAATTCACAATTTCATAATTCATTTACTTTTCCTCCTTTTAATTTCAACTGTAGGGGCGAACCCCTGTGTTCGCCCAGATTGAAGCAATAACAAATTCATCTTCATAACCTATTCTAATAAAAAAAACCTGACACATACCTGTCAGGTTATAAATAATTTTTCATAGAGTTTTGAAGTTTTTGATAAAGTTTCTCTCTAACATCCTTTGGAGAAATCACTTCTACATTTTCTCCAAAAGAAAGTAAATACCCATAAACCCACTCATCCAAAGACATTTGAAGACTTACATAAAAATAATTCTCATCTTCTTTTTCTATTTGATTTGGAGAAAATTCATCATAAACTCTATAAGCAATTCTCTTACTTATTTTTAAAGATATACATGTCACTTCATAATTGCTATTGGCTTCTATCTTATAGTTTTTCTCTTTTCTTTCAAAAATTTCCGATAAAAGTTTTATCTCTCTCATTCTATAAATTTTAAAAATCCTATAGTCATTTTTATTTCTGCAAAATCCATAAAGATACCAGTTCCTACCCTTAAAAATTAATTGCATTGGCTCAGCAATTCTTTTTTCAACCTCACCTTTAGAATTATAATAAGAGAACTCTATCAATTTTCTATCCAAAATTGAACTTTTCAAAACATTAAAAATATCCTTTTCTTCTTCACTACTTCCCCAATTAGAAAAATCAATATCTATCCATTTTTCATCTTGTTTATTAAAAACTGTGGAAATCTTTGAGACTATATTCTCAACTTCTGGATATTTTATAGCTCCAAGACTCTGTAATCCTATCAAAATCTCATTTTGTTCCTTATTGGATAATAAAGTTTTATCTAAAATATAGCTTTCAACAATATAAATCCCACCATTTTTACCTTGTTTTGAATATATTGGTATCCCAGCTTCACAAAGAGTATTTATATCACGATAAATAGTTCTCAACGACACTTCAAAATGCTTTGCCAGTTCCTCAGAAGTTACATTTTTTTTAGCAATTAAAATATAAACTATCCCAAATAATCTACTGATTTTCATCTTATTTCATCTCTGAAAAATAATTTTTTATTGTACAACAAAGTTTTCTTGCTTCATCTTCACTTAGAATATATGAAGGCATCAAATATAAATATTTCCCAAAAGGTCTAAGCCAAACACCCTTTTCATAAGCATATTCTTGAGCTTTTGCCACATCTTTATACTCAAATACTTCTAACACTGCCATTGCTCCAAATATTCTTATATTCTTTACTTTTCTATTACTGAAATCTTTAAATTCTTCCATAAAAAATTTTTCGATATTTTTAACCTTATCTACAACATTATTTTTCTCAAATAACTCAATACTTTTAAGTGAAGCCACACAAGCCAAAGGATTTCCCATAAAAGTTGGTCCATGCATAAGAACTTTGTCTCCACCACCATAAAAAGCTTCAAAAACTTCTGTAGTAGCAATAGTTGCTGCATGTCCAATATATCCACCAGTTAGAGCTTTTCCCAAAATCATAATATCTGGAACAAAATCACAATAATCTGCTGCAAACATTTTCCCTGTTCTTCCAAAACCTGTGGCTACCTCATCAAAAATTACTAAAACATTATATTTTTTACAAAGCTTATATGCTTCATTCAAGAATTTTGGAGAATAAACCCTAAAGCCCCCAGCACCTTGTAGAAGAGGTTCTACTATAAATCCAGCTACTTCATGAGCTTTATTATCCAAAACGTTTTTTAGTTCTTCTAAAGCCTTCTGAACTTGCTCTTCACTTGCTTCTATTCCACCTTCTGGAATATTTATATAAAAAGTTTCTTTCATCATATGATTAAATGCACCGTGAAAGTCCGAATCATTCCCAACTTCCATTGCCTTAAAGGTATCTCCATGATAACCTTTTATAAGTGATATAAACTTTGATTTCTCTCTGTTCCCATTATTTCCATGATACTGAACAGCCATTTTAAGTGCTATTTCAACTCCTACAGAACCACTATCACTAAAAAATACATGATTAAGCCCCTTTGGTGTTATTTCTACCAACTTATCTGCCAATTTTAAAGCCCATTCATGAGTTAACCCTCCAAGCATTACATGAGCTATTTTATCAAGTTGTTCTTTTATTACTTTATTAATCTCTTGGTTATTGTATCCATGAACTGCACACCACCAAGAGCTTACACCATCAAGTAAATCTTTCTCTTCTTTTGTTTTCAAATTCTCAACTTTTATATAAGCGCCTTTACCACTTAATACTTTATAATTTCTTTCAAGATTCTCCATCTGTGCGTATGGATACCATAATGTATTATTCATAAAATTTTACCTCCAACAAGTGTGGGACGTTTGACCCCATATAAATTAATTTTTATTTTCTACAGTAATTATAGCATTTTAAGAAAGACTTTTGAAATTAAAAAACTAGATATAGCTTTTATCCAGTTTAAACAAATTTATTTTCTCCACAAAACAAAAGAACTGGTTTCCCAGTTCTTCTCTTCTACCTATTTTGTTTTAAAGAAACTTAAATCATCATTCAATTCTTTTGCCAATTCTGCCAATTCATTTACAAGCGATGATTTATCTTCTAATAAAGTCTTAATATTTTCTGATATATCTGTCGTTTCAACACATAATTCTTCTATTTCAGTTGAACTATTTGCAATAGTTCCTACTGCTGTTGTTACCTCTTCTCCAGCTATTTTTTGTTCATTAGAAGCATTTAATATCTCAAATATTTCATCATTATTTTGATTTGTAAGTTCTGTAATTTTCAACATATTATCTCTAGCAATTTGAGATAAATTATATCCTGCTTCAACCTTCTCTTTAATTCCATCTCCACCTTCTTTTACTAAGATAACTTTATTTTGAATAGTTAAAATTAAATTAGATATTTTATCAGTTTCTTTATTTGTTTGTTCTGCCAGTTTTCTAATTTCATCTGCTACTACAGCAAACCCTCTTCCCGCTTCTCCTGCTCTTGCCGCTTCTATTGCTGCATTAAGCGCAAGAAGATTCGTTTGCTCTGCTATTCCAGTAATTGAAACAAGAATCTGTCCTATATTATCAGATAATTTTTTAAGGCCTTCTATTTCAAGATTATTTGAACTAACACTTTCACTTATTTTATCCATACTAGTTTTCATATCATTTATTTTTTCAAAACTTTCCTGAGACAACTCTAAAGTAACATTAAATCCTTTTACAGCATTATCTATATTGGCATTCATATTTTGTAAAGTTGCTGATACTTCTTCTAGTGCCGCTAAAGACTCTTCAGAAGATGCAGTCTGATTTCTTACATTATCTAAAATTCTTCTAATATGCTCATTTAACTCTGAAACACTTATTGTTGAATTAGAACTAACTATTATTTCTTTCATTGTATTATTTAAATCTTTCATTTCTTTTTCTACATTTTTACTTAATTTTTTTGCTTTTCCTAAACTTTCTGATATTTCGTTAAAGAAATAATTTATTTTCTCACTTATAGTTCCTAATTCATTATCAGAATGATAGTCAATTTGTACATTTAAATCTCCATCTGCTCCTTTTTCTAATACTTCCAATATTTTCTTAATTGCATTTGAAACTTTATTAAACTGCAAAGTTATAACAAAGCTTATAATAATTATTATTGATATTGATTTTAACAAGCTCATTATCAAATTATTTCTAAAATCTTTTAACATTTCTTTTTCTTTTATTGAAACTTTTGTATCAATTTCATCAATATAAAAACCTGTTCCTACTATCCATCCCCATGGCTTAAAAAGTCTAGTATGTCCCATCTTTGGGTACACACCTTCTTTATTTGGTTTATTAAAATAATAAGTAACAAAAGATTCATCCCCTGATTTTGCACCATCAACTAACTCTTTTATTAAAAACTTTCCATTTTTATCTACAAGGCTCTCTCTACTTTTTCCTTCTGCCGCCTTATTAGTAGGAAACAAAACGTTTATATAATTAACATCATCTATCCAAAAATAATTTGTTTCATCATATCTAAACTTATCTAAATGAATTTTTGCTAAGTTCTGTGCTTCTTCCAACGTTAACTCTCCGCTTACTACTTTTTGGTTATAGTAATCCATTATGCTTAGTGGTATTGCTATAAGTTGTTTTAAAGTATTTTTTGAATGTTCTATCTCATTGTTTTTAATTGAAATTAATTCATTATTCAAAATTTTTACGTTCTTATAATAAGTTAACCCTAAATCTGCAAGAATAATTAAAATAATCAAAGATACAATTGGAAATATTATTTGAAATTTTAAAGAACCCTTTTTTTTCATTTTTTTGCCTCCTTAATTTATTGTAAATTTAACTTCTATTATATTTATACTTTGTTTCTTTCCAATATCCTTATTATTTTCAAATTTTTTTAATAAATACATCAATAATTATATTCATTTTACCATTCTCATAAAACTTCTTTCATAATTAACAAAGCATTTTGTCTCTTCTACAATCTTATTAGCTCTATTACAATCTGGATGATTTTTAGCTTCTACCCTATATTTTTCATAAGCTTCCCAACTAGGAAAACTAAAAATTGCTATCCCTATATCATTATCTCCTTTTGACCCTAAACCTTTAAAACTAAATATATTATTCTCTTCTGCTCTAGAGTCATCTGTTGGTAAAAAATATCCATGATGAAAGCCTCCAAGCTCATTTATAATTTTTATCCAAATTTTTCCATATTCTTCAAAAGCTAGTAATTTATTTAAATTCAACTTATATTTTATATAACAAGTTACCATTTTATCCACCTTAAAAATTTATTTTTATACAATTTTATTATCTCTCCTAAAAATTATACCTCAATAACCCTCTAAACTCAAGATATTCGTCATTATCTTAAAAAATTCATTGTACTTTAAACAAAAAATATGAGAGTCCATATCAGTGAACTCCCATATCTATAATCAATATTAATTAAATTTTCTAACTGTTTTTTTTCTCTAAATAATTTTCAATAGCTTCCTTAATTGCTTCTTCTGCTAATACAGAACAATGCATCTTAGCTGGTGGTAATCCGTCTAGTGCTTGAGCAACAGCTTTATTTGTTAATGCTAAAGCTTCTTCTACCTTTTTCCCCATAATCATTTCTGTAGACATTGATGATGTGGCAATTGCTGACGCACATCCAAAAGTTCTAAACTTTACATCTACTATTGTTTCTTCTTCAATTTTTAAAAATATTTCCATAACATCTCCACATGTCGGACTTCCTACTTTCCCATATCCATCTGGATTTTCAATAGTTCCTACATTTCTTGGATTTTCAAAATGATCCATTACTTTTTCTGAATACATAAGCATTACTCCCCTATTTTCAATAATTTTATTTGTTTATAAATTCATTCCATAAAGGTGACATATTTCTTAATCCTTCTATCACTGGTGGAATTACTTCTAAAGCATAGTCTACTTCCTCTTTAGTATTATATTTTCCTAAACTAAATCTAATTGTCCCATGAGCAAACTCTATTGGTATTTCCATTGCCAAAAGTACATGAGAAGCTTTTAAGTCATCAGAAGAACATGCAGAACCTGAACTCACTGCTATTCCTTTAAAATCAAGTCTTAAAAGAATTGACTCTCCTTCCAAATATTTAAATGTAACACTAGAAGTCCCCGGTAATCTATCTGCCTCTTTCCCATTTAGTACAATTTCTGGAACTCTTTTAAGCATTTCTTCTTCAAAATAATCTCTTAATTCTTTTTCTCTCTTGTAGTCTTCTTTTCTTTCCATTTCACAAAGCTCAAGAGCCTTTGCCATTCCAACAATCCCTGGCACATTATGTGTTCCCGGTCTTCTTTTTCTTTCTTGATGTCCACCTGTTAATACTTTTGTAAGTCTTGTCCCCATTTTTATAAACAAAGCTCCCACACCTTTTGGGCCATAAAATTTATGTCCAGAAAATGTAAGTAAATCTACACCCATTTCTTTTGGTTTAACTTCCAATTTACCTACTGTTTGAACTGCGTCAACGTGAAATATAATTCCTTTTTCTTTAACAATTTTACCAATTTCAGCTATTGGTTGTATTACTCCTGTTTCATTGTTAGCATGCATAATTGAAACTAAAATTGTTGTTTCTCTAATCTCTTTTTTCAGTTGCTCTATATCTAAAGTTCCATTAGTATCAACATCTATATAACTTACTTCATAACCTTCTTTTTCAAGTTCTTTAATTGTTGTAAGTACTGCTGGATGTTCTATTCTTGAAGTTATTATATGATTTCCTCTTTTTTTATAAGCCTTAACAGCTCCTCTTATTGCCAAATTATTAGACTCTGTCCCAGAAGCTGTAAATACTAATTCTAATGGCTCTATTCCCAATATTTCGCAAATTTTCTCTCTTGATTTTTCCATATGCACATTTGCTTCTTGCCCTTTTCTATGTAGACTTGATGGGTTTGCAAAAACATCTTTGAAAAATGGTAACATTGTTTCTAATACTCTTTCATCCATTCTTGTTGTTGCATTATTGTCAAAATAAGCTTCCATAATTAATTCTCCTTAAAATTATGTAATTTTTATAAATATTCAAATAAATTATATACACAAATCATAAAATTTTAATAACCAAACTATTTTCTCGAAAAAAAATACCATTCTCATATAGAATAGCATTCTTTACAAACTTTGTCAATTTCTATGCTATTATATTACAAAGAAGTCCTTGTATTCCATCAACCATTGAAATTATTCCTAAAGCTTCTTCTTGCTTATTAATAAATTCTAAAGTTAATCTTTCAAGTTCTTCATCAATTTTTTCCACAGATACAAAAACCTTTTGGTCAACACCTAATCTTTTTAATCCTAACTTATTATCTACTTTATAAATCTTTCTTAAAGCCTGCTTTAAAAACATTTGAACCTTAGCTTTATAACTTTTCAAATTTTGAATATTAGGATTTCTAATAAGGTCTTTTCCTAACATCTCTATTTCTTTTAAAGAATTTTCAAGTTCCTCTTTTGCAAAATCAAATTCTACTTCCATTAGTTTATCTAAAAAGGGACTTGTGTGCAAATCTACACTTGTTCTCAAGCTTGCTTTGCCCGTTTTTCCAAGTTTTGTTTCTTTGGAAGACTTAGTTCCTAAACTACTTAAACCTGAACCTCTATTACTACTTGTTCTACTAACTTTTGACATACTACTCTCCCAGTTTTATATATCAACTATTATACTTCTTTTTGACTATATAATCAAATTTTTGTAACTTTTTTTCCGTACAAACATAAATCAACTATTTCACAATTATGACAATCAGGTTTCCTTGCCATACATCTTGCTCTTCCATGATTTATCAGAATATTTGGATATCTAAACCAATTTTTTTCCTCTACAATTTTCATTAATTCTCTTTCAATAATTATAGGATTTGCATTTTTTACAAAACCTATTCTATTACTAAGCCTTTTAACATGGGTATCTACCACAATTCCTTCTGGTTTTTTAAGGATATCTCCCATAACTACATTAGCTGTTTTTCTTCCTACTCCAGCGAGCTCTATTAAATCTTCCATATTCATAGGAACTTGTCCATTATGTTTTTCCAGTATTTGCTCAGAACATTTTTTAATGTTTTTTGACTTATTTTTAAAGAAGGTAACACTTCCTATATGTTTTTCTATTTCTTCTATACTAAGTTTTGCAAATCCTTCTGGAGTATTGACCTCTTTAAACATCTTTTCTGTTACTATATTTACTCTCACATCAGTACATTGTGCCGATAAAATTACCGCTATAAGTAGTTCAAAGGTAGTTGTGTAATTAAGCATTACCTTTGGACTACCATAAACTTTTTCCAAAGTATCCAAAACCAATTTTACTTTTTCTTTTTTTCTCATGTTAATTTCACCTCTTATTAAGCTAAAAAGTGGACTTAGCCCACTTTTTATATATACAATATAAAATTAAGTAAAATCAAAGATATATTAACATTGTACCTTATCATTTCTTTCAGTTCTAATAATTTTTCAAGATTTTTTAAGTTTTTACTTTTAACTATAAGAATATAAAGAATCTCTTCTAACAGTTCCCTATTTTTACCTACTGCCTTATCTAAAATCTCAGAAAATACAATTTTATCAATATCATTTATAAATTTTTTCTCTAATATAAAATTCTCTAAAGTACTAAGCAATTTTATCTTTGAAGAAAATTCACCTGTCTCTATAAAATCTTTAAGAAATACACCACATTCTGTAAAAGATTTTTTCTCAATTACATAGTTTTCTTCTTTAAATCTTTTTATATCTTGAACATTCCCTAGGAAAAAATCGTATATTTCTTGATTTACATCTAATTCTTCTGCCTTTAGCTTTGCAACTTCTATTATAAAACTTCTTGATTTTATAGTAGGTAAAATATTTAAACTATTAGAAAGCATAATAAAATAAGTATTTCTAGGTGGTTCTTCTATTATTTTTAAAAGAGCATTACTTGCCTCTTTTCTAAGTTTATTAATATCTTCAATAATAAAAACTTTTTTACCATTTTCATAACTGGTTTCACTAGCATTTTTTATAACTTCTCTTATTGTATCAATTTTTATACTTCCTTCTGTAGCTCTTATTATATGAAGATCTGCATAAATTTCTTTATCTATATTTTCACAAATTCTACATTTCCCACAATAATCAAATTCTAACTCTTCACAGTTAAGCCCTTTAGCAAAAGCAAGAGCAAATTCTAATAAATCTGCCCCTTTTTTCCCATATAAAAGGTATGTCCCAGAACTTTTTTTCATCCTAAGCTGATTTGTTATTGCTTTTTTTGCTTCTTCATTTCCAACAATAAGATTAATGCTCATTTCCCCACCTTTTGAATAATTACTCATTTTTAACTAAATTTATAATTTCTATCTTTCCATTTTTTCTATTTTTCTTAATACTTTTAGTTTATCTAAAGCTCTTCCTGCTCCTAAAACAACACTCTCTAAAGGATTATCTGCTAAATATACTGGTAAAAGTGTATAATTTGAAAGTAATTTAGGAAACTCTCTTATTAAAGAACCTCCTCCTGTCATTACTATACCTTTGTCCACTATATCTGCCGCTAATTCTGGTGGAGTTTTTTCTAAAACTGCCTTAACATTATTTACTATTTGCATTAATGAATCATTTATTGCTTCTAATATTTCTCCAGAACTAATACTTACAGTTTTTGGTAACCCTGTTAGTAAATCTCTTCCTTTTACGTCTAAATGTTCTTCCTCTTTTAAAGGAATTGCAGCCCCAATTTTTATTTTTATATACTCAGCTGTTCTATCTCCTATTAATAAATTATGATTTTTCTTAACAAATCTTATGATATCTTCATCAAAGTTATTTCCAGCTATTCTTATTGATTTACTTACAACTGTTCCACCTAGAGATATAACAGCTATATCTGTAGAACCTCCACCAATGTCAACTATCATACTTCCTTCTGGAGCTGATATATCAAGCCCAGAACCTATTGCTGCTGCTCTAGCTTCTTCTATCAAATAAGCTCTTTTTGCTCCTGCCTGTAATGCTGCTTCCAAAACTGCTCTTTTTTCTACTCCTGTAACTTCAATAGGTACACAAATCATAACTTCCGGTAAAAAAACATTATATTTACCAAAAACTTTTTGAATAAAATACTTTATCATTTCTTCTGTAGTATCAATATCAGCAATAACTCCTTCTCTTAAAGGTCTTACTGCTATTATATTATCTGGCGTTTTCCCTATCATTTCTTTAGCTTCTAATCCTACAGCTAAAACTTTTTTTGTATCTCTGTCAATAGCAACAACTGACGGCTCATTTAACACTATTTTTTCTTTTTGTTTATAATAAACCAATGTATTTGCTGTTCCTAAATCTATCCCGATACTTTTATTCATACTAAAAAAAGGAAATCCTTTACTTTTTTTCTTCATTATTTTTTTCACCCTCTATAAAATTTTTTAATATTTCTTTTATCTTTTTTTCATTACCTAATAAATGCAATGTTCCTATTAAAACTTCAAAAGCTGTAGCATTTCTATATTCTGTTGGACTACAACTTTTAGCAAAAGATTTTATTTTAGTATTTCTCCCTCTTTTGCTTATATCTTGAAGTTCCTTATCCAATTCATCAAATATTTCTTTATAAATCTTACTTTGCATTTTTGCATTAACAAAATTTCTAACTTTATTATTAAATTCGTCTACCTTCAAATTCTCGAAAAAATAATACTGCCTTACATAACTATCCCATATGGCATCACCTAAATAAGCTAATGACAATACATTATACTGACTTATTTCTTTAATGTCCATGCAGTCTTATCCTTCCCATCTTTTATCTCTATTCCAAGTCCTAATAACTTATTTCTAATTTCATCTGCTAATCCATAATTTTTGTCTCTCTTAGCACTTGTTCTTATATCTAAAATAAGTTCTATAAGCTCATTGGCTAATCCTTCTACCTTCATCTCCAAATTAAGCTCAACACCTAAAATTTCAATTACTATCAACTTTATTAACTCTACACTATTTCTTAAAGCTTGTAAACCCTCTTTTGATTTTTTAGAATTATCAATGTATCTATTCATCTCTTTTACAAGTTCAAATACAGCTCCCACAGCAATTGCACTATTAAAGTCTTCATTCATTCCTTCTTCAAATTTTTCCTTAGTTTTTTCTAGCACTAATAAAAATTCTGAAATGTCTTCATTTATTTCTTGTGAGTTTTCTTTCAAAAATTCTTCTGCTCTTATAAGAGTATTTTCAATTCTTTCTACAGCTGTTTTTGCCATAGACAATTCTTCTTCACTAAAATCAATTGGTTTTCTATAATGTGCACTTAACATAAAAAATCTTAGCACTTTCG
The DNA here is from genome assembly GCA_016938425.1 of Fusobacteriaceae bacterium. Classification (GTDB taxonomy): domain Bacteria; phylum Fusobacteriota; class Fusobacteriia; order Fusobacteriales; family Fusobacteriaceae; genus JAFGUR01. Next base: position 4,469 of record JAFGUR010000137.1, on the reverse strand, counting down.
GCTCTACCTTATCCAAAATATCTCTCAATAAAAAGAAATTTCCACTTGATTTTGACATTTTTTCTCCACGAATATTTAAATATCCATTGTGCATCCAATATTTTGCATACTCTCCATGATTTGAGCATTTTGACTGTGCAATTTCATTTTCGTGATGAGGAAAAATCAAATCTTGTCCTCCCCCATGAATATCAAAAGTATCTCCCAAATATTTTTTACTCATGGCAGAACATTCTATATGCCATCCAGGTCTACCTTTTCCCCAGGGTGAGTTCCAAAATGGCTCTCCTTCTTTAGCTGATTTCCAAAGTGCAAAATCTAAAGGTGATTTTTTCCTTTCATCTATGTCTATTCTTGCCCCTGATTTAAGGTCTTCTATTTTATGATGAGATAAAGCTGCATATTCTTCATATTTTTCAACTTCAAAGTAAACATCTCCCTCTACTGCATAGGCATAACCTTTACTTTCAAGCTCTTTAATCATTTTAATCATTTCACCAATATTTTCTGTAGCTTTTGGTCTTATTACTTCTCTCAAATTAAGTTTTCCTGTATCTTCAATAAAACCATTTATATATCTTTTTACAATCTCATCTATACTTACATTCTCTTCATTAGCTTTTTTAATTATTTTGTCGTCTACATCAGTAAAATTTGATACATATTTTACATCATAACCTTTATATTCAAAATATCTTCTAACTGTATCAAAAAATATTATTGGTCTTGCATTCCCTATATGTATATAATTATAAACAGTTGGTCCACAAACATACATGCTAACTTTACCATCTTCTACTGGTTTAAATTCTTCTAGCTTTGCAGACATTGTATTATATATTTTTATCATTAGACACCTCTATTTTTCTTTATTTTCTTCTTTAAGTTTTCTTTCCATTTCTTCTTTTCTTATACAAACTTCACAATGAATTCTTTCTTGCAATTGTTTGATTTTCTTTTCAAGTTCACACAATTCTTCTTGAATAGGGTCAGGTAAAATCGTATGATTAAGATTTTTAATACATTCTGTTACTTTTTCACCGTTTATTCTAACAATTTTTCCAGGAATTCCCACAACTGTAGAATTTTCTGGAATATCTGACAAAACTACTGCATTGGCTCCAATATTAACATTATCTCCAACTGTAAAAGAACCTAATATTTTTGCTCCTGCACCAATTACTACATTATTACCAATAGTTGGATGTCTTTTCCCTGACTGTTTTCCTGTTCCACCTAAAGTTACTCCTTGATATATTGTTACATCATCTCCAACAATAGCTGTTTCTCCTATTACTACTCCTGTTCCATGGTCAATAAAAAATCTTTCTCCTATTGTTGCTCCTGGGTGAATCTCTATATTTGTTAAAAATTTTGAAAAAGCTGCAATAAGTTGTGCTATAAATTTTAAATTCCATTTATAAAATTTATGAGCAATTCTATGAAAAATCATAGCATGTAACCCTGAATAAAATAATAAAATTCCTAATATGGACTGAGCAGCTGGGTCTTTCTCTTTAATTAATTTTATAGTTTTTAACATAATATCTCCTATTTATTAGCTATTCTCTCTAATTCTCTAATTGTTAAATATATATCTTCATTTTTATTTGTAGGTGTATAAATTCTTGCTCTTCTAATCTCTGCCCTATCTAAAACAATACTTTGAAAATCTTCTTCAAATAAAGATAATTGCATTTTTATTTCTCCTGAAGGACTAAATACTTTTGATTGTCCTGCAAAATTTACTCCATCTTCATAACCTACTCTATGAGAAAATACTATATACATTCCATATAATGAACTATATGTTTTTGCCAAAGTTTCCCAAATTATTAAATTTGAAGGTTTATCTCCTTGCCCACCTCTACTTGGACTATTTGCAAGCATAAACATATATTGGCATCCATCTTCATTTAAAATATAACTTGATGATGGATGAAAAGCATCCTCACATATTAAAATTCCAAATCTTCCATATTTGGTATCAAAAGCTCTAAATTTATCTCCCTTTGAAAAATATCTAAATTCATCAAACAATCCATAGGTTGGTAAGTAAACTTTTCTATGTACATGTTTTACTTCTCCATCTTCTAAATAAAAAGCACTATTATAAAATCTAAAATCTTCGTCATCTTCTTCTACTGCTCCAAAAATAATTCCAATTTTTTTACTATATTCTAAAAGTTCTTGTGGTACTGTTTTTCTAGTTATTGCTATACTTTGAACCATATCTTTTACCAAATATCCAGTTAATGATAGTTCTGGAAAAACAATAACATTATTTTCTTCTTCAATTGCTTTCTCTATATTGCTACACATTATTTCCAAATTTTTCTTAACATTTCCTAAAGTTGGTTTTATTTGTGCTAAACATACCTTAATCTTCATAATTTTCCCTCTCATTTCTTTTATATAAATAATAATTAAACGAATCCAAAAGTGCTCTCCATGAAGCTTTCAAAATATTAGTAGAAACTCCTATTGTAGACCATTCTTCACCTGTCACTTCATCTCTACTCTCAATCAGTACTCTTATTATAGCTTTTGTAGATTGCATTCCTTCAACAATTCTAACTTTATAATCTATCAAATTAACATCCTTTATGAAAGGATATTCCTCTTCTAATCCTTTTTTTATAGAAATATTAATAGCATTTACTGGTCCATTTCCCTCTGCAACAGTATGATAAACTCTACCTTTTATTTTAAGTTTATTTGTTGCTTCTGTTCTTGTTCCATATCCATCAATTTTTTCAGTTATTACTCTAAAATCAATTGGCTCAAAATATGATAAATTTGGATTTATTATCTTTTTTATTAATAATTGAAAGGATCCATCAGCACCTTCATAGTCATATCCTTTTTTGGTAAATTCCTTAACTTTTTTCAAAATTTCATCCAAATATTTTTCATCTACCATTTTTTCCATATTAAATTCTTTTAATTTATACAAAACATTACTTTTTCCTGATAAATCTGAAATCAAAATATTTCTTCTATTCCCAATTTCTTCTGGAGTCATATGTTCATAAGTGATAGAATTCTTCATTACTGCTGATACATGAATTCCACCCTTATGAGTAAATGCATTACTTCCTACAAAAGGCATACTTGTAGGAGGAATTAAGTTTGTTATTTCACTTACATATTTTGATAAAGGAGTCAAATAAGAAATCTTTTTTCCCAAAATATCATATCCCATTTTTAATTGTAAATTTGGGATAAGCTCACAAAGATTTGCATTTCCACATCTTTCGCCGTATCCATTTATTGTCCCTTGTATTTGAACTATACCTTTTCTAACGGCTTCTAAACTATTAGCTACAGCTAGTCCACTATCATTATGACAATGTATTCCTAATTTTACATTTACAATTTTTTTTACTTCATCTATAATTTGACCTATTTCAAAATATTGAGTTCCACCGTTAGTATCTGCTAAAATAAGCAAATCTGCACCAGCTTTTTCTGCTCTTTTTAATACTTCCAAAGCATACTCTCTATTTTGTTTATATCCATCAAAAAAATGTTCGCCTATAAAAAAAACTTCATTAACGTATTTTTTTAAATAATCTACAGATTCTTCTACCATTTTCAAATTTTCTTCTAAAGGTATCCCAAATCCCTCTGTAACATGTAAATCCCAAGCTTTTCCAAATATACTACATGCCTTTGCACCAGATTCAACAATGCCTTTTATATTCAAATCATTTTCTACACTATTTCCATAATGTCTAGTGCTTCCAAAGGCTGAAATTATTGAATTTTCAAGTCTAATGTCTTTTAATTTTTCAAACAACTCTCTATCAGTTGGATTTGAACTTGGCCATCCACATTCAATATAATGAATTCCAGCTTTATCTAATCTCTTTATTATTTTTATCTTGTCCTCAATAGAATATCTAATTCCTCTCATTTGAGATCCATCTCTTAAGGTTGTATCATAGATTTTTACTTCATTCATTATATTTCACCTCAATTTCTAATCTATAATTTTTTCCAAATCAAATAAATCTTTACTTTCAGACAAATTATTAAATTTCTTTATTAATTTTCCATCAAAATAAGCGTAATACAATCCATTATCCTTTTCTACAATTACATTCAATATTTTAAAAACAGGGTATTTTTTATTTTCTTTGATAACTGTATAAGATATTTTTAAAAAATAAACTATATCTGTATCTGGTATACACATTAATCCTGGTGATACTACATAATAATTATTCTCCTCATTAGGAATATAATTAAAAAATTCCTTTTGTTCTTTTTCATTAAATATCTCATCCTCATTAGGAATATAGTCACTAAAAATTTTATAAAAATTAAAAGAAGTATTTTCAGCCAATATCATTTCCACACCATAAAAAGTACTTAAATATTTAAGAGAGTAACACTCCTCTTCTTTTTTTATAGAATATGTTATTGGATTTTTTTTATCAGGTAAACTATATATTTTCATATTT
>JAFGUR010000136.1 GCA_016938425.1 Fusobacteriaceae bacterium | reverse complement strand
TAACCCTTGCAATTTCTTGAACTCTTATGTTATTCTGCAAAAATATCGCTTCTATAAGCTCTCTGGTTCCACTTCCCTTTTCCCTAAAAATGAATTTACTATTTTCCAAATCAATAATTTCTACTTTATTTTTAAAATTTTTATTTTCTGGCGAACATACCAATCCTAATTCGTCTGCCATAATAAATGTTGATATAATATTTGGTGAATGAATTTTTCCTTCTACTATTCCTATATCAATTTTAAAACTTAAAATCTGTTCCTCTATATTATTTGTATTATCAACAATAAATTTAGGCTTTATATTCCCGTTTTTTTTTAGGATGTCATTAATTTTGTTTATAAAATATGTACCTACTGTCATACTTGTTCCGATAAATATTTCATTTATTTCCTGCCTGTTTATTTGATTTTTACTCTCATTAAACAGTCGAATAATATTTTCAGAAATCGTCAACAATTTATAACCTTCATTGTTGATAATTATTTTTTTTCCTATTCTGTCAAAGAGCTTAACTTCATAATATTGTTCCAATTCCTTTATTGCCTGTGTTACCGACGGTTGAGTCATATATAAGTTTTTTGCAGCCTTTGTCATACTTTTCTCTCTACAAACTTCCAAAAATATATTCAAATGTCTAAAAGTCATAAAAACCCCTCAAATAAATTTTTTTACTTGTTCAAAATTTCAATAACTTATTGTTTTTGTAGCTACTCAACTAACTAAAAGCTTTAAATCTAAAGCTTTTATATCCATTAGCCACACAAGAATAGAAAGAATTTTCTGAACATACTAAAGAACCGCATATATCGGAACTGTTCCGTTTTCTTATAAATATATTATTTTAGCTAACATCTTTCTTTTATGTCATCTTCATATCCTCGCCCATCATAAGGCTCTATATGAATTATTACTTCTGCATTTTCATTAATAAATTTTTTAATATCCTCTTCAATACAATGAGAAAGAGCATGAGCTTCTTTTACGGTAAAGGTCTCTTCTACCATTATGTGAAGATCCACAAACATATCATCTTCCCTTCCCCTGCTTCTTATTCTATGAACATTTTTCACTGCCGGAAATTTTTTTAGAAGTTCCAAAACCGCAGTATTATCCAAAACGTACTTATCGACTAATATTGATGACGTATCTTTAAATATTTCATAACCTGCATGTATAATAAGCCCTGCAACTACAAGTGATACTAAAGGATCTATTATAGGAGGCGCTCCAAATTTTAATGCTATCAAAGTACCCAAAACTCCTATAGAAACAAATACATCACTTCTGGTATGAGCTGCATCTGCTATAAGAATATCCGAATTCAAATTTTTTCCAATTCTTTCTTCATAAGTAGTTACAAATATATTTATAATTAAGGTTATTACAAGGGCAATAATACTTTCCGCTGTTATATTTGGTGCTGAAGGATTAAAAAATTTAGAAAAAGCCTCCTTAATTACAGTGGCTGAAACAAAAAATAACATCATAGCAATTCCTAATCCTGCCAGTGTCTCAAATTTTTTGTGCCCATAAGGATGATCTTCGTCTTTTGGTTTTAGAGCAAGACCAATCCCAACAATACCTATAATATTGGAGGTTCCATCTGTTAAAGAATGGAAACCGTCTGCCGTCATAGAACTACTCTTTATTTTTGTTCCGATTACTATTTTTAGCAAAGCAACGACTATATTTGCAAACAAAATTATCCATAAAACACTTTTTATTTTTCTAAATTTATCAGTCATTATTCCTCCAAAATTTGCCGATTCTTTTCATATTTCTTCAACTACTCAAGCATCTCATACTTAAAATCTCATCATGTTTGCGTACGGTATAGAGTAGGTAGATATTTACCATGGCAAATTTACTCTATCTCATTAATGTTCCGAGTGCTTCTTTTGGTATTTACAAGCTTACTCTGTGTTCTAAGTTCTTCCTTTAATTTTTTTATAAACGAACCCATTTCATCGGCAGAGCCCACAATCCTATTAAAAATTGCCAGATATTCCCCCAACATTTCATTTTGTGTATCATATGGGTATCTTATTTTATGATCTATTTCGCTCCAAGCTTCCTCAAAAACAGTTCTTACTTGAATTTCTACCTGTATCTCTTCTACCTTGTTAAGAGGCGTAGCTATTAAATAATGAACCGAACGATATCCATATTTTCTAACTATAAGCTCGCATCCTGCTTCTTCTACTATCTTTTCAAAATCCACTCCGTCATTATCGCCTTTTCTTATATTTACCTGAGGTGTTTCCTTCACTTCCCAAAGATGCATAATTTCCTCATGAATAGTAAGCCAATCATCTTTAAAAAGATGCAAAACCCTTATACCTATTAAATCTGTTACTATTTTTTTATAATTAGCCCTATTAATCCCTAATTCAACATATTTTTTCCCTTTTCTTATTATTTTTTCCAAAAGATGTTCCGGATTCTTTACTCTTTTCCTAACCGAATGAACAGCTTCTGCATCAATAAGTTTAAGAACAATATGTTGCGAATCTATTTCCAGTTTTGGGATAATTGCGCTATAATCATCATATATAGCTACCAGTTCATTCCAATCTAAACCTGTACTATTAAAGTACTCTTCTTCAATTAAATATTTCTCAAAAAAATCACTTTTATTTAACGACATTTAATTACCCCTTTCCACAAATAAACCACTACATATAATACATTATAAGCCAAAAAAAAGCAAGGCTATTTACTTTCGCTTACATACTTAGTATAATAGGAAAGGAGGTTGTTATGCAAAAAAAGAAAATAATATCCGTATCATCTAACTTGCTCTTTAAAACAGCCACAGAAGAGTACCGTAATTTCCTAAAAGAATATACCAAAGATGAAATTCTTGTTTTTGTCTTGCAAAGACCCCAAAGAATTTTGTGGAAAGAAACTTTAAAAGATGAATTTCATACCAATATTTCATCCTATTTTTCTTTTATACAAAAAGAAATTAGACTCAATTGGGATTTAGTTTTGGAAAACTCAAAGATTTTGAAAAAGAATATCAAAAAACCTGTATTTCTAACTTTTGAAAGTTCACAAACTCTTATGATTAAAGTAATCGAATATTTAAAGACTAAAGGGCAGCTTAAAGAAATTGCTTTTACAGATGAAGAACTTGCTCAAAAAATGCTTTCCAATTTATATAGTCTTTCTTCAAACAATATTCCTTATACAAGATTTTCTAACTTAATCAGGAAGCAAGAATTGCATAAGGAATTGCTGAGCGAAAAAAGCTATGAAGAGCTAAATAAACTTTTGGAAATATATATTACAAGAACATTAAAAGAAGGAGTAATTGATTATCCTTCCTCTCTTTATATATACAACAATTTATTATTAAAAAACATAATATATTTGAAGTCATTGAAAAAATATAAAAAAATAATTGTAAATGATTTCGATTGTCAAATTCCTGCCATCTGTAATTTTTTAATTTTTTTTGAAAATATAACTGTTTACGAAAATAGCAACGGTCCTTATGGCATATACTTCCCAAACGGTAAAAAGTCCGAAACATTTATAAATGAATTTAATGAAAAAAATTTAGATTTACAAAAATCCGACACTTTTTTAGAAAAATTGAGTAAAAATCTGTTTTTTAATGAAAATTTTAATTTACAGTCAAAAGAGCTTCATATAAATAACGAATTTGAATCAAAATCAGATATTATCGAGTTTTTGATCAAAATAATAAACAACTATTGGCAAGATAAAATAATTTCCATAATCTCTCCTTGCAGAAATATTTTGTTGGAATATCGGCTTAGCGAAATTTGCAAAATTAATTCTATTCCTTTTATCACTCTCGATAAAAATGAACGAATTTTGGAAAACCCTTGTACTTATGCACTAAGTTCTTTAGCAATTATCTATTATAATTTTGGAAATATATACCTCAATTCCGATGAACTTAAGCAAATTTTGATTCTAATTTTTGATTTTAATTATTTTGAAGCAACAAAACTTTCTAATACAATTAAGGGCGACAAATATTTTTTAGAAAAAATTTTGAAAAATTCAAAAAATTTTGAGTTAAACACCATAAAAAAATTACAGTTTTTCATTGATTTTTTTAGTAAAACCTACAAAAATGTTTATGATTTTTACTCTGAGCTCTTAACTTATAAGGAACTTTTTTCTAAAGATATATATATATCTATTAAAAAACTGACAGATATTTCCAAAAATTTCATAGAAAATATCAAAGTTTTTGAAAATTTTAAAGATTATAATTTAGAATTCTTCACCAGTGTTAGAAAAGGTTTGAAAGAAACCGAATCTTTAGATGAAATACAACATAAATTAAGTTTTTCCGGTGTTAGCTTGGGAACCCCTACAAGTTTTTTAAACTATGCAAAAAAATCTGATTTCACAATTTTAATAGATATAGAAAACAATTTATGGAATATAAAATTTGTAAATATCATACAGAACCCTTTTTTATTAGGAAATTACTTTTATAAAGATTTTTTTTATGATTCCGAAATTGATAATCAATTAAAAAGAGAAGAATTATTTAATATGATTTCCAGATTAAAACACCTTACAAAAGAAACATTAATATTCCTAGGTATAAATAGTATAGAAGGTTCTTTATTAAAAGAAAGCATTGATAAATAAGTCCTCATCCTTCTCAAAATTCTTGACATATTATTATAATTTAGATTATAATGTGAAGAGCTTTGAATGGAAAGGGGTAAAATGAAACTTGATTTTTTAAATGACGATAAATCTTCATTAGTTAAAAACGATTTTTTGATAAGCAATTATCTAGCATTGGCACATCGAGAATTAGAGTTCTACTTCAACAATTACGCTAACATAAAAACCACTTTAGGAATTTCAAGATTAGAGGGTTTATATTTGCTTTTAATCGGGCATAATTCCGGTATTGCTCAATCCAGAATTTCCGAAATACTTCACACAGATTTGACTTTGATTTCTAAGCTAACTAAAAGTCTAATTGATAAAGGTTTTATTAAAAAATTTGTAAACATTCATGACAAAAGAAAAAAGAACATTTGTTTGACAGAAAAGGGAGAATTGATTGTTCCATATTTTTTAGATCTATATATAGATTTTAACAGTACCTTTCTAAAAGGTTTGAGTCTCCAAGAAAAAGCCTGTCTAGAAAATCTTTTAATTAAAGTCTTTAACAATGTGGAAACTTTTAAAAGTAAGTACAAACAATCAGACTAATAAATATATATACTTCTTCTTATTCATATAAAAACATTGCTAATTCTTGTTTTAAATATCAATCGACGCGCCTATGGCGCATAAAGATGCAGAATTTGCGGGACATAGCCTCGATATCGTCAGTTTAAGGAATTAAGCCTTAAGCTCCTCATAAAATATTCTAATAGCTAAAGCTCTTAAGAATGTCTAAACCCGGCCAGCAATGGTTGAGGGACACCAAATTAATAAAAAAGAATATTTCTATCTTATTGATTTTATTTACGTCCAACGTCAAATTTTTACTCAATAAAACGGAGCTTTTTTGACCAAAGGGAATTATCCTTTAGGAACCCTTGTGGGATAATAAGCTTCTGGCTTATGCTTTGGTGTCTTTCCTATATTTACAAAGTGCTTTATTATGCAAAAGTCTTAAACTGTCAGAAAAATACAGTTACCATAAATTATTTGGTCCTATTAGACTCAATCTTTCTCTAAATCTACTTCTTTAGTCGTAGTTGTACTATTTAAGTCCTCATTTATAACGGAATTATTCGATTTTGAATTTGCTTGAATTAAATCACTTCCAATATAATTTTTGATTAAAAATAACAATGCAAAAATAAAAATAAATACAAAAATAAATTTAGACAAGTTTAAATTGTTTTTTCGATTAGCAAAACCAACATTTTTGTTTGTCATTTGATTAGCTCGAAAATCCAATTTCAAAACTTTATATTCATGATCCAAATAAATAATATAATTTGTCTTTACTATTTGATCTGCATTATTTTTATTATTAAATGTCCCTTCAACTTTTATTTTATCAAATAAAAAATCTATTTTTAATGTATTAACCTGTGGAAATTTTATATATTTTGAATTGGATATGTCATTTAAAATAGATTTTTGAATACATTTATATATTTCATTTTTTTCCTCATAATCCAATTCTTGATTAATATCAGCACACCCATTTTCTTCATCATTAAAAAAATGTTTTTTTATATTTCTATAGGCCTCTTCAATTTCTCGTGTTTTTTTTGTAGCCTCTTCTTTCAAATTTAAAGTTCTTGCCGCATTGGGATTATATTTTTGTAGCAGAATTCTGTATACCATTTCTATGTCTTCCAAACTACTTGTAGGTCTAATACCTAATGTTTCATAATACTTTTTCATATTACCTCCAAACTCTATAAATTATAGCTTGTCTCAAAAGCACGAGAATTCCCCTTAGAAAAACCTCGTTCTTCTATATTAAAGAAAAGAGCCTAAAGACACTGCCTCTCAGTCAGCTCCCGACTCTCTGGCGGAATTTCATCTCCACTACTTACAGCAAATTTCATCCTCTTATATTTAATTTGTTATTTATCTATAGCCACTAAATTAATCAAAAGATTTTCTCAAATAATTAAGCTAATGTAGCTTATATTTATGGCAAATTTGTGTACACCTCTAATATATTTTAATCGCCTATGATAAAACCCAAACATATTATAACTTAATTTTTGATTTTTTTAAACAAAAAATTTTAAAAATTTTGCTTATAAATTATTTTAAATGATATAAGATTCTATAATCTCTTTAAAACTATTTATTTAATATGATGTAGCTCTCCCCAATTTCAAATTATATCACTTAATATAAAGCATAATATGACTACTCAAGTATAATAAACCTGATATTATTTCTAAAAAACCAAACAAAAAAATTCGGAAAAATTTCCGAATAAAAAAAGTTAATAATCATTATTTAATGTAGAATAAAAATTTATGCAAAGATTTCTTTTTTACTCTTCTTATTGGTATACATTTTACTATCAATTACATCTATAAATTTTTCTAAATTTTCATAATCTTTTGTAAACTCTTCATAACCAAAAGTCACAGAAAGCACATACTCTTTTTTAGAGTATCTGTTATATTTTTCAAAGCCCCTTTGGATTCTTTCAATAATTTTTTCCAAATCTTCTTTTTTTTCTGAATCCAGCAATATTATAAATTCATCTCCACCATATCTTGAAACTATATCGGTTTTTCTTAAGCTTCCTTTTATAATCCCAATAGCTTTTTTTATTGCATAATCGCCTTCTATATGACCAAAGTTATCATTAATTTTTTTTAAATTATCTATATCGGCAAAAATCATAGGAACTTTTTCCCTGCTTTTTTCTAATCGACCATAAAAATAACCAAAAAATGATTCTCTTGTCCAAGTCCCTGTTAAAAAGTCTAAATGGATCATTCTCTTTTGTAAAAATATATATACAATAACTAAAGAAAATGCCGAAGAACTCCAAATGAATAGAAAATTTGGAAATTTTATTTGAATTATTCCTCCTGTTAAGGGCACAATCCCAAAAAATAAAAATGAAAGAATTTCTGTTCTTGGAAGTTTATTTCTGTGGGTATAAATCCAAAAAAAACTTAATAATAAATATGAATAAGATATACCTAGCGTCAAATTAAACAAAGGTCCCCTGTGGTATAAATTGTTTTCATCTATAAAAAACACGTTTCCATTATTAATGGTTGAAAACACTAAAAAAAAGTTTATAAGAATTGGTAGTGCCAAGAATAAACTCCTATGCAATATTTCCCTCTTATTTGGGGTAACCCAACCTTTTATAAAATAAAACCAAAGATAGGATAAAACAGGGGCTACCATAAATATTAATAAATATAAAATATGTGCAGCGCAATTTGAAATTAATCCCTTTTTACCGTTTATAAAACATCCTACAGATTCCAAAAGTAATTCAAAAATTGTAAGTGCAGAAAGAGTTATAAAAGCTTTATTTACTTTTTCCGTGATGTCCAAAGTTTTGTATGCAAAGTAATGTATTACTCCCAACATAATTATTGCCACAATATTTATATTTATTTTTAAAATTTCATCCATAGTATCACCTTTCATTTTTTTATAAGAGCTAATAAATACTTAAGTATATTAGTAATTACTCCGCCATATAAAAAGCTTCAAATATTTATAGCTTATACGCGCCTGCGTGTGAAGAGAAAGGGGGGGGTCGGGACACAGTTCTTATAATCGCAACTCCTCGCGACTTCTCTAAAGTTTTGGTTTTACAATGTTTCCTATGCCTAAGCAGTTACAAATCTTAAATGAGAATTACCTATCTTAAATTATTTCATCGAATATATCTGCAATCGTATCTATATCTTCTTGAATTAAATCATAAAAATCTACCGACTCAATAAAGTCATCAATAATTTTATTCACTATTTTTTTATAAGTAACTTCCATTGGTTCATCTTTATTATTTGATAGAACTACTGCTGTTAAAAATCTATTATATTTTTCCTTTTCAATAGAAATAAAAAGCTTTCTTTCTTTAGTTTTTTTTGCACGAATGCTCTCCAATTGTAATCTTAAATCTTCGATTGATCTTCTTGACATAAAAAACCTCCCTAATTAAGAGAAATATTAGCTCGTTGCAAATCTCTAACGACTTTATTCTGTTTATATAAAACTATATTTTTTACATAATCTTGCCACTGTGGTGATGAAAAGTTAAAAAAAACAAGGCTAGATAAAATAATGACAAAAAAACTTTCTAAACTACTACTATAAAAATCTGCACCAAAGACAAATTTTTTATTTATAAAAATGCAATATTACTATTATTTTCTTTTAACAATTTAATCGTAGTAAAAATTACATTAATTTCAAAATAGTATCACACTACTCTTACCAAATTATTTCTGAATTTCCTTTATTTTTTTATGGAAATTTTTGAAAGATTTTTATTAAGTTCCATTTCGCCAAAAGAGCGAGTAAGAGCAACATATAAAATGTTACATTCCTCTTTAAACCAACCAAAAAGATTATTATAATTTTCCTTGAATTTCTTTAATTTTTCCGTACTATTATCCAAAGAAAGTATTTTATTCTCCAAAAAATTTATCTTTTCATTAATTTTTTCGATATCCACAAAATCATCTGCTAAAATAACTCTTTCATACTCAAGGCCTTTGGAAGCATGAACAGTACTTAACAATATATCGCATTGTTCCTTCTCAGAGAGATTAGATTTTAGCTGATGTAAGTGTTGCTTTGTTGTTTCTTTATATTTTTCAACTACATTTACCGCAATTTTTATTTCAGTTTCTTCTACTCCATCCTCATCCATGTGGAATTTTAGGGAGTCAAAACTACTAAACATTTTCAGTCTTGGATCTTCTACTCCTTTAATATTTCCCATAAAAAGTTCATAGACCTCTTCCAATATTTTAAAACTGACATTATTATTAAAGTGCAGTTTCTTATTCATATTATTTACCCCGTATTCAAACAAAGTAGCATTGGTTCTGGCAAGATAAGTATAGGGTCTGCTTTTGTCAACTTTTGGAATTAATATCTGTTTTTGATTTAAACCATTCATTTCCATAAACAAATCACGTTTTGCATTTATTACTTGATTTGCAAGAGTTGCCGTAGAACTTCCCACCCTAAATGAATTCGTTAAAGATAATTTTGTAGATCCCTCCATCTTTGAAAAAAATTCCATAGCATTTACAGCTCCCCTCCAAGCATAAATTGCTTGATTATGGTCACCTACAATGATTCTTCTCGCTTTCGGAAATTTTGTCTCCATTATACTAAGCATTATTTCATTGGTATCCTGAGCTTCATCAAGTAGAACAATGTCATAATAAGCCTCTGTCTTTGTACTTAAAGCAAAATATTTCAAATAATAATCATGTGTCATTTTTATTTCTCCGGACTCCATTCCTGTCCAGATTTTTTTCATATTTTTTATAGCTTCCTCTATAGACGCATTTTTTATATATGTCTTTAACTTCTGAATCAATTCCTCTCCATTTTTTCCACAAAACTCATCTATAGAAATAATAGCAGATTGCAAATATTTCTTATAATAAGAATAAAGTGTCCTCAAGTAACCTCTTCTTTGGGGGCTGGCTCCCCATGAAAAAGCTTCGGCAATATCAATATAGCTTACATTCCCTATTTGATTCATCCTACCAAAATGTTTGTACGCAAGGCCATGCGAAGTTTTTATGTCCACATGGTGAAATTCATATTTTTTTACTTTTTCTTCTGCTTCTTTTTTCATGGAACTGTTAAATACTATATATAAAATTTTTTTTGTTGGATTAGCCTTCATTACACCCATAAGTGTTGCTGTTTTCCCTGAACCGGCGCAGGCGTTAACCACAATTAACGAATCTGAGCATTTTATCACGGATTTTTGTTCTTCAGTCCAAGACATAGTCACCTCCTAAAAACATACATTAATAACTCATTTTAAAATTCCAACGACTTTATTCTACTCATATAGTTGGAAAAATAGACGTTTGGAGCAAAGCTAAAATCTACGACAAAAACTAGAACCTCTGTGCTCCTCTAAAATCAATATTTTAATTATAGCACTATACAAATATTATTTTGGCTGTACAATTATCTGGCATGCATTATAGTGTATCAAATAAAGAGAAAAAAAGCAAATTCAATGGTTAAGATGACAAAATTTGAATAAATTACAAAATTCTCTAATTATATTTCAAAGAATTTTGAAATTTATAAAAAAATTTGGTACAATAGTACAAATAGTATTTCAAGATAACTCACAGCTATTTAGCCATATAAAAGACTTTAAATATCAAAATTTTATACGCGCCTTGGCGCATAGAGAGGGGAATTTGTAGGATGGAGTCTACACCACCGTAAGGATAATAACCACTCCTCGCAACTTCTCTAAAACTTTGATTTCATAATGTTTGTTATACCTGAATAGTTACGATAACTCTAAATAAAACTTACTAACAGTTTGTGATAAATTACAATCTAAAACTGTTGTAGTTCTATAACAAGTTAATAATTCTTGGCAATGAGGTGTAATCCATATCCCTTCCCATCTCCTCCTTGACCAAAAAAAATTATGTCATTGGCTTTTAAGGTTTTATAGTATAATTAAGTTGCAAATTAAAAATCAATAGGGGTGTTTTCTTATGAAAATTTTAGTAATGTTATTTTTGGCAATAAATTTATTTGCCTATGATTTTAGGTACGGAAACTGGGGTGATTCTTCGGAAACTATATTTAAAAAAGAGAAATTATCAAGTATTAGCTATAAAGAAAACTTAAAAAACAAGTCCTTCCAGACTTTCAAAGGAAATTATGTTTATAATTATTCTGTAGACGAATACAGTTTTTTAGATAATCTTGAAAGCTTGGGTGAATTTCGTGTAACATATAGTTTTTTAAAAGACAAGTTTTATAAGGGTAGTTATAGTCGAGACTTAAAAGAAAATGATAAAAGTTTTGAAAGAATGAAACAATATTTGATATGGAAATATGGAGATAATTATCAAACTTATGGGCTTGATGATAGCTTTGAATGGAATAATGGCGATACCAAAATTGTTCTAAACTTATTTCTCGGAAGAAATTACACTGTTGAGTACTTCGCCAATAGTAAGTACATGAAAGAACTTATTGATGAAGCTGAAAATGGTAGAGAAATTATAAAAGAATTAGGAACAGAGTTTAAAGAATTTAATAAATTAAAAGAAAAGCTATAGTTTTAAGTTTTTGAAAATTATAATTTTCTTTAATACTGACAAGATTGTCCAAAGTCCTCCTTTTCTTGCATCGAGGGAGCTCATAAAGCATTTAATATTAAACCCTTTCAATGTACGAATATTGCGAAATAATTATGATTAAATGTAAAACTTTTCAACGCAAAAGAAACGGAAACGACGTTTCATAAAAAAATGAGAACAGGTTATTTTTACCTGTTCTCATTTTTAACTTTTGTATGACTTATGTTATCTTTAAGGTTTTGTGTGAAAAGATTTTAATCCGTTTTTGCAACTACCCAGCCACATAAAAAGCTTTAAATAGGGTCTGCTATAAAATTAAAATACTTTGATTTTATTAATGCTCTAGGTGTTTTTTTTTGAAAAAATGTTGGCTCTTTTGCAATTTTTCTAAAAATTAAAACATTCAAACCTTGTGCTACGCCTCCAACGTCAGGCTTTTGCGCAATAAAATGAAGCTTTTTTGACCGAAGGGAATTATCCTTTTAGGAATCCCTGTGGAAAGCGGTTGCGTAAGCCATAACTTTAAAAAACTTCCTCTAATTTAAAGAGCTAATATTTAATTTTACTATACACTCCAAAATGATCCGAAACTCTATTTTCCTCAAAAACAACACTACTTTCTAATATCTCGCACTCAATATTAGAAAAAATATAATCTATTCTTAGAAATTTGTCGTTTTCTTCCCAACCGTCAATTTTTTCTTTTATGGTAAAACCTTGGTTTTCTTTGGTTTTTTTATACAAATCTTTATACCCTAATTGCTTAATTATACTATATCCTTCAGAATCGTCAGAATTATTAAAATCCCCCATAACAAGAGACAAATTATTGTTTTCTCTTACAAAACTATTCAATTTTATAATTTGTTTTTCAAAGGGTTCTTCGTTATCATTTAACCAACCCATATGACAGGAATAAACATTAACAATTTTATCTTCTATTTTCAATTCTGCTTTAATGGTCTTTCTTGTTTTCCAAAATTTAAAATCTTTAGAATCTGATATATAAATACTTTTTGTAGAGCTAATCGGGTATTTGGTAAGAATACTCAAACCTTCTTCATACATATCATAGCCATAATGAGACCAGTCCCATACAAAATTATAATTTTTCCCCTTTTCTTTCAGAAAATTTGAAATAATCAGGGAAGGATTATCTTCCCTTATATTAGCGTCAATAATTCTTTTTTCTTTATTCTGGTTTACTTCCTGAAAGGCTACAATATCAATATCTTTTTCCAATATAAATTTTGAAATAATCTTAAACTTTTCTTCTTGATTTTCTTCAAGCCAAGCATGAAGATTAACTGTAAGTAGCTTTAATTCCATTAGTTTCCTTCTCTTATCAAATTAATTTTACTTTTTAAAACATCGGCTTCAGGTCCAAAGATTATTTGAACTCCTTTTTCTTTTTTTATTACTCCCGCAGCTCCCAATGCTTTGAAAAAACTGTCAGGCCTTACTTTTTCATGATTCTTCACCGTTACTCTTAACCTTGTCATACAAGCATCTACCTCTGAAAGATTTTCAAGTCCTCCCAAGGCTTCTATAACTTTTAGTGGTTTTTCTTCTGCTTGATAAGCCGGTTTTCCTTTTGGATCTTCTACAGTCTCTTCTTCGTCAATCCTTCCCGGAGTCATTATATTAAATTTAATTATAACATACTTGAATACGCCATAATATATCAAACCAAAAATTCCTGATGCGGCAAGTACGCTTATCCATTGTAAATGATGTCCCGATAGGAACCCTACCTGTACAACTCCGTTTAAAATAAACTCTATTAACCCGAATGAATGAACGTTCATAACAGGTTGCCCAAATATAGCCATCAAAATATCAGGAAGCATAAATGCTATTCCTGTTAATAAAGCATGTAGTCCTAATAATAATGGTGATATAAACATAAACATAAATTCTATAGGCTCAGTTACTCCGGCAACAAAAGTTGCCCCCATTGCTCCCAAAAACATGGAAGTATACTTAAATCTTTTTTCTTTAGGAATTACATGAAGCATTGCAAAGCCTGCTCCTATCAAAGATCCCATTCCCGTTATAATTTGACCTACCTTAAATCTCCCCGGAACATAGGCCTTCATTATTTGATTTTGCAAATCAAAATTACCTGCTGCTTTTATCATATCGCTTACCCACACTCTAAAAGCTAAATCCTGCCCTGCTCCTACAGTACCATCAAATATACTTGTATAAGCACCTCCAACTTCCGAATAATTTATCGGTATAGTTATCATATGATGAAGTCCAAAAGGTAGAAGTAATCTTTCTAATGTCCCATATACAAAAGGCGCTATAGGAGCCAAAGTACTATCAGGATTTGCAATAATTATTCCCATTTTATTAATAAGCGTTTGAACCGGTGGCCATACAAAAACGGCTATAACTCCAAGTATAGCTCCCCAAAATAATGTTATTATCGGAACAAATCTTTTCCCGTTGAAAAAAGATAATGCATTAGGAAGTTTATCAAAAGCATTGTATTTGTTATAAAGATTGGCCCCCATAAATCCACAGGCAATCCCTCCTATTGCCCCTAGTTGCAACGTTGGAAATCCTAGAGATGAAGTAAATAAATCTCTGTATTTGTTAGCATCTGTAAGAAGTTCTCCTGTTGAAATCCCCAATATACTAGAACTAAAAGTTCCAATCGTTTGATTCATAACAAGATAGGCCAAAAATGCCGCAAAAGCACCGCCTGCCTTTTCCTTTGCCCAAGTACCACCTATTGCCACTGCAAAAAGTGCAGGCAAATTAACTATTATTACCCAACCAATAGACTCTACCAAGCTTCCTGTTATAGCCAGAACTTTTATTCCCCCAAACATTGTAGTAAATAACTTTCCCAACCCTATTGCAATTCCTGCGGCAGGCATTACAGCTACAACAACCATCAAAGCTTTGGCAAATCTTTGCCAAAACTCAAAACTAAACTTTTCTTTAATTTTTTTGAACATAAATTTCACTCCTTCAATTTATATTATTAATAGTTTGCCACAAAACTTCAACAATTTTATTTGATATAAAAATAAGGTTTTTTAATTGCTCTTATATGCAAATGATTTATGAACTTTGCAACTAGCTATATATATTATTAAACTAGACTTAAAAATTAACTAAAACAAATAACTTTGCTCAATAAAATTTTATTCTTGATAAAAAATACAAAATATCAAATCAAAGTTTATAAAAAATCTTAGATAATACGTTTTTTATTTAAACGTTTAACCTTTTTGAGAAAATATAAAGAAATCGGCTTCAAGCTAATTTCTTCTTAAGTTGTTTCTCCTTTTACAAGGCTTATCGGTATAAGTATTTTATTCTGTATTTTTTGATTTTTATCCCCGTTTAACAGTATTTCTATAGATTTTTTACCTTTCAAAAAAATATTCTGATCTATACTTGTCAAAGTGGGCGTCATATAAGAACTGGATTTTAAGTTATCAAAACCAATAATAGCAATATCTTTTGGTATATAATACCCTGCAATAATATAGGTTCTCATTATCCCGTAAGCGACAACATCTGCTACAGAAAATATTGCGTCTATGTCCTTTCGTTCCATAATTGTATTTCCAACATTTATCCCACCTTCATAGGTAATTTGTGTATCATAAAGATTTTTGGGATTTATTTCCAAATTTGCCTCTTCCAACGCTCTTTTGTAACCAGAATATCTCAATTTTGTAACTTCACCTACAAGTCCTTCTCCCACAAAAGCAATGTTTTTATAGCCTTTGCTAATCAAATGCTTCGTTCCTATATACCCACCCATTTCGTCATCTATTTTTATCGTATAAAGATTGTCGAAAGAATAGTTGTCTTGATCTATAAGGCTTATAGGTATATTCAACTTACTTAGTTCTTCAATTATTTCCTTATCGTTCAAACCCATAAAAACTACGGCATCTAAGCCTCTTTTTTTTATCCAATCTATAACTGCCCGCTTAAAATTCCTCTCTTCAAAACTTCCCGCAATTAACAAATCATATTCTGAATGTTCCTTAATGGCAGAATTCATTCCGGCAAGAAGAGTGCTATAATAGGGGTTGGATTCTAAAGAACCGGTTGCAAGAACAAAACCGATAAGTTTTGATTGACTGGTAACAAGAGCTTTTGCGGCCAGATTAGTGTTATAACCTAATCTATTTATTACATCGAGTATTTTTTCCTTTGTCTCTTCTTTGAGTTTCTTTTTCCCATTTAGATAATAAGAAATTGTAGCTATCGAGACTCCCGCTTCCCTTGCCACGTCTTTTATTGTTATATTTTTCGACATATTTACCTCTCAATTAAACGTTTAACTTAATATGATATTACTACTTTTTTTACGGAATGTCAACTAAAATTATCGAAACAGAACAACTATATTAGAATTTGCAAATTTTTCTTTCCCCATAAGCTCTCGGCACCTAACAAAGTGCAAAACTCATATAAATTCCCTTTGATTTTGCCTTGCCCAAAAATACAATCACTATGATTTTATTCTTATCCAAGGCATTTTATAGTGAATAAAAGAAAAAAGTCGCTTTTTATAAACGACTTCCCACAAATGACCAATATTGATTCTTATAAATTTTCTAACTTTTTAGAGTCTGTTGTGTTAGGGACAGTTTTTTAGTTTTTCCTTACAGATCAACCTCACAACACCTTATAAAGCTTTTGTTTTACAGTTTGTTATGCCTGAGAGTTACTAAATAATTCTATTTGTGTTTTCTATTATCGACTAAATCTGGTCTCAAACAAATATAAGGTTTTTTTTATTATTCTTTAAAAACTCACTAGATTTAAAAAAATTTATTTTCACAACTAAAATCATATTTTCCATAACACCTAATACACAATATCCCATTTTAAATCAAACTTGTCTTTCTTTTTCAAATCCTTCATTAACAAGTGTTTGATAAAGCTTACGTAATCTTCTTATTCTAAGAAAAGTGTGATTTACCTTAATATTGTCCGATTCCAAAAAATCTTCGGCACTTTCATCGTGGAATTCTTCAATTAATTCCTTTAAAGCATAAACCATGTTCACTTTATCAGCTAAATCTGCTTTAAGCATTAGAGTAATTTTGTTTTTATTTTCTGCTTCAAAAATAAATAATCCATTCTCTTCCTTTAAAAGATGGTGCTTTAAAAGTAAAGACAATTGATTGTTATCTACCGGTATTTTTTGCCCGCTAGCTTTGTTAATTATATAACCCAAAACGTTTCCTCCTTAATCCAAATAATAATATGTCCCATCATTTTCTACGACAATAGTCTGATATTTATTGCTCTTACTGTTAATATCCGTTACTGATGAGTTTCCCTCGTATTTTTGATTTTTATCACTTGTAAAATATTCATTATTCGGTTTTTCCACTGCAGGTTTTGAAATAGATCTATATTTTACACTATTGCACCCTACCTGCAACAATAAAACTAATAGTAATAAAGATTTTTTCATAGAATTTCTCCTTAAAAACTGTTTTTCTAGCTTTGTTGCATAATTGCAACAACTTATTTACTTACATAAAATACTGCACATACATCCCACACCTGCGGTATGGAAAAGATATAAGGAAGCATTCTTGCAATCCTCTAAAACCAACATTATTCATTATTCTTATTTAGAAATAATTTTTTAGTTTTGCAAATACTAAATTGTTTTTTCTTTTATCAGTTAAAAGTTTTATAACCAAAAGCGTTTCTCCATTTATATTTTATAACTGCTCCAATCACCTTAAATTTCTCATACAATTCTATTCATATAATATCACATATCATGTCATTTTACAAAAAATCTTTCAACTTGTAAATACTTAAATTTATGTTATAATATAATGGTTAGGAGGGGATATCATTGCATATATTTTTTATAATTATTTCGTTATTTTTTATATTAAAGTTATATAATATGATTTTTTTGAAAATTCAACTACGGGAAATTTTGAAATTAGGCATAGCAGAATACATTTCTTATGAGAATAACATTATAGAAGTGATCAAAGATAATTATAATTTAAATTATGACAAAATTTTTTCAGATAAAATTTCCGAAGAAATAGCCTACTACACTCTTTTACCCAGAGACTATGATTCATCCAAAAGTTATCCTTTACTTATTTTCCTTCATGGAATGAACGATACTGCATTAGATTGGATAGACAAAGCCAAGCTGGGCGAGATTTTTTATAAACTTCTTGAAGAAAATAGAATAATGCCTATGATTTTAATTATCCCCGAATCCGGTCAAAACGGGAAATCATGGTATACCAATTGGTATAAACAATCTAACAAAAGATACGAGGATTTTTTTGTAATTGACTTGTTAGCTCATTTAAAAAACTCTTATAAAGTAGATAGTTTTTCCATAAGTGGGTTTTCTATGGGTGGTTATGGTTCCTTAAAGCTTGCTTTAAAAAATTTAAATACCTTTATTTCGGTGTCATCCCTTGCAGGTGCAATAAATTTTCCAAGACTATTTTTCTCGGAATTAAAGGGACTTGGCCTCTTAAGAATATTAAAAACAAATTTTTTTATGACTCGTAGCTCCAACGGTAAACATTTTACAAAAGTCTTTGGAGAAGAACTAAAAAATATCAGAAAAGAAAACGTATATTATATTTTAAGACAAAAATGCAAGAGTAATTCCCAAGAAGTAAAAAAAATGAGATTTCTTCTTTCTGTGGGCGAAAAGGACAATTCCAATTACACAATGCTTTACCAGTGGGAAGATGTATTGTGGGAAATGAAAAAACGAGAATTAAATTATAAAGCTAGAATCATAAAAAATGAAGGACATTTTTGGTCTTATGTAGAAAAAGAACTGCCATATGTTCTAACTTTTCATTCAGATAGCATTAAGGAGGCAACGAACAAATGAAAAATATATTACTAGGGGTTAGCGGAGGTATTGCCGCCTATAAAAGCGCTAACATAATATCTAAACTTAAAAAAAGAAATTATAATGTAAGAGTTATTATGACAAAGAATGCTACCGAAATTATAACTCCTCTTACTTTGGAAACTTTGGCAAGAGACAGAGTCATTGTAGATATGTGGGCAGAAAAATCAAATTACGATGTTGAACATATTTCTCTGGCTGATTGGGCCGATATAATTTTAGTCGCTCCTACCACCCTGAATATTGTAGGAAAAATAGCAAACGGCATAGCTGACGATATGCTTACTACTGTTATTTCCGCTTCAAAAGCACCTGTTTTTTTTGCCTTAGCAATGAACGTCAACATGTATGAAAACCCTATTTTAAACGAAAATATCCTTAAATTAAAAAAATACGGTTATAAATTTATAGAGGCCGATGAAGGCTTCCTAGCTTGTAATGTCAATGCAAAAGGTAGATTAAAAGACGAAGAAGAAATTGTAGAACTAATCGATTCACATTTTCAAAATAAAAAAGTTCTAATCGGAAAAAAAATCCTCATAACTGCAGGCCGAACCGAAGAAAGCCTTGACCCAATTAGATATCTGTCAAACCGTTCTTCAGGCAAGATGGGCTATTCCCTTGCAAAAGTTTGCAAAGAATATGGAGCTGAAGTCACACTTGTTTCCGGTCCCAGCAGTATCGATATTCCCGAAAACATTGAATTCATCTCTACAACGTCTGCATTAGACATGTATGCTGCCGTAAAAAATAAATTCAATAGTACCGATATTTTTATTTCTACGGCAGCAGTAGCTGATTACAGGCCTAAAAATATCTCCGATAAAAAAATTAAAAAGAAAGACGGAGAACTAATTATAGAACTTGAAAGAAATCCTGATATTCTCTTTGAAATGGGCAAACTTAAAAAGAACCAAACCCTTATAGGCTTCTGTGCCGAAAGCGAAAATCTCATAGAAAATGCCATAGGAAAATTAGAAAAAAAAAATCTTGACTACATTGTGGCAAATTCTGTAGGGTATTTTGCAAAAAATGAAAATAAAGCTTTTATTATTAATAAAAAACAACAAATTGAAGAATTAGAAGAAATGGATAAAGAAATTCTTGCTTTTACTTTGATAAATAAAATATTATTGGGAGAAAACAACTGATTTTATAACAGAGCATTTCAAAAATACAAAGATATAATTTGTATTTTTTTTGAAAATGTAGTATCATATGAAGGATATTTTATGGAGGTGTGTTATGATTATTGAACCTAAAGTAAAAGGTAGTATTTTATTAACAGCTCATCCCGAAGGATGTAGAGAATTAGTAAAACAACAAATTCAATATGTAAAAAACAGTAAAGAATATAGTGGATCTAAAAAAGCTCTTATTATAGGATCGTCATCGGGTTATGGATTAGCTACGAGAATTTCTTTGGCTTTTGGTGGAAGTAAGACAGAAACTATTGGTGTTGCTTTTGAAAGTGGCCCAAAAGGAAAAAGAACCGGTACAGCCGGATGGTTTAACACTTTGGCGTTTAACGAAATGGCTCAAAAAGAAGGAATAAAATATAAAAACTTTATGGGCGATGCTTTTTCTTATGAAATGAAAGACGAAGTTATCAAATATATAAAAGAAGAATTTGGTCAAATTGACTTAGTAATATATTCTTTAGCATCAGGAAAAAGAATGGATCCTGTGGACAACGTAATGTATACATCTTCTTTGAAAAGCACTACAGGCGGTGTTACCGGACCAACCGTAGATTTGGATAACGATACAATTTTTACCCAAACTATGGAAAACGCAACAGAAGAAGAATTAAAAGCTACGGTTAAAGTTATGGGTGGAGAAGATTGGAATTTATGGATAAAAGCTTTGGGAGACGCCGATTGCCTTGCTGAAGGTGCCAAAACATTTGCTTATTCATATATAGGGCCAAAATTGACTTGTGGAATATACAAAGACGGGACTATTGGTGCTGCTAAAAGACATCTTGAAAAAACTGCATCGGATTTAAACGAATATTTGAAAGAAAAAGTTAAAGGTGAGGCGTATACGGCTGTTAACAAGGCTCTTGTTACAAAAGCTTCTGCTTATATTCCTATATTCCCTTTATATGCCTGTGTCCTATTCAAAGTAATGAAAGCAAAAGGAATCCATGAAGGATGTATAGAACAAACTCACAGATTATTTGCGGATATGATTTATGGTAATTCACCTGTTATAGATGAAGATGGTAGATTTAGACCGGATAACTGGGAAATGAGAGAAGATGTTCAAAAAGAATGTGAAGAATCTTGGGCTCAAATTACCCCGGAAAATTTTAAAGAAATTTCAGATTATGCCGGTTTTAAAAAAGATTTCTTTCAATTAGGTGGATTTGAAGTTGAAAATGTAGACTATTCTGCAGATGTAGATTTAGATTATTGGTCAGAATTGGAAATTTAATAATTAACTTTGCAACTGCTTTTCTGAATAGTACTTGATTTTAATAATAAAAAAGCTTAGGATAATCCTAAGCTTTTTTATTCTGTTACAAAAATAATATCTGAATACACTAATTTATCTTCAAAATTGAGAACAGATAAATTATCTATATCAAAATTTGCTAAATAATTGTCTACATTCTCTTTTATCATTAATAATTCAGCTTTCATCTTCCAGTGGGGTCTGTATGATGAGTGAAAAACTATAAAAAGTCTATTGGAATAATGCTGTCTACCTTGAGAACTTTGGTTAGTATAAAACCATTTTATCAAATCTATTTTGTTATTAATTGCATAGTCTAATGTTTCCCTATAAGCTTTTGGAAAAACAGTTCCTTTATGGTCAAAAGTTATTCCGTTAATAGAGAAATCTATCAGCTTGTCAAATTTATTATGGTTTGCATTAACGCAATCATTTAACGAAAAAAATCTTTCGGTAGACATGGCAGAAATATAATTAAACCATCTTGTAATTGCATAGTCTTTCTCATTTTCAGATAAATAAAGACTTTTTAATTTTAAAATTAATTTTTCATAAGAAAATACATTATAGATAAAATTTGTCTTTTTATCTAAATCATTCGTCTGTTTTTTGTTATGCCAGTCATAAGTAGAGACTTTTTTTAACTCTATTTCTATTTTCTTTATTTTGTCCCTTGTACACATTACGTTCCCACCTCCCAAAAATTAATCTCTATATTTTTCATTCGATTGGTAAAAAGCTCTTTGCCCTGTTATAAATCAATAATTTTAAAACTTTGTGTAGCCTATACTTGCTAAAAAATTTAGCAACTACCGAAACATAAGAAACATTGTGAAATCAAAGTTTTAGAGGAGTTGGACCTTAACCGGGTGTTAGTTCTCACTGCGAATCCCTCTCTTTACGGGCAATGCTTTGTTATTTTTCAACTAATCATTAACAATGCAACAATGTAAATACTCAGTGGTTTTACTCTTCAAATGATTTCTGCTTTCATCCTTATCTGCTTTAAACCTCTTATACTCTGTATTATATTGAATATATTTTCCTTTTTTATTAAAAATTCTTTCAATTTCATTTAGAGGAATAATCCCTTCATCATTATAACTCAAAAGAATGTACTTGAACTTACTTTTCATTACAAGGTCTTCAAAAGCTTCTACCGCTTTTGGCTTTGAGCAGTACAAAGATTTCTGACCTTGAGAATCTCTCAGCCCTGTTTTCCCAGAAATTAAAGGATTATCATATTTTGCAATAGTCTCTAGCAAATGATAATTTGAAGAATACTGTCTATGATTGTAAGGAGGGTCTAAGTACAGAATATCTCCGCTAAGTTTTCCAATTAGATTATTAACATCTTCATTATATACTTTATTGTCTTTTTTATTATCAAATATGGATAAATACGGTATCATTTTTAAAGAAGCTTGCGCGGTTCTTTTGATATTTTTCAGAAAAGCACCATAAACCGAAGCTGTATTTGCAACTTTGTCAATAGATTCTATTAAAGCTGCTTTTAAAAAAAAATATTCACTAGAATTTATATAGTTACTCTTGTTCCAACTTTCAATAATTTCTCTTATTGAATCGCATTTTTTCCCATTCTCTTCGGAAAAATAAAGTCTTTTGGCTATTCCTGACTCCGAATAATTATGAAAAATAAATCCCTCGGTTCCATTAATGTTTTCCAAATATTTAAGAACCATGTCCTTCCTAATAGATAAATCGCAATTTTTTAATTCCTTTATAACATTAAATAAACCTACGAATTCTAATTGTTTGTTTGTTTCTATGGCATTCTTATTTAGCACATAACTATAATATTGAATATCGTTAGCAATTATTTTGCTGCCTTTTGTTTTAAAATAATACCCTACTATCCCAGTCCCGGCAAATAAATCGGCAAAAGTTATTTCATCTAAATTTCTTGTATCATTATTATTTATCATTAAATCAGAGATGGATTCCTCAATAAAATTCAATAATGAAAGTTTTGAGCCTATATAGTTCATACTTTCTCCTTTGATTTTTTTATATATATTATATCAAATTACGCTATCTTTGTAAAATTAGAGTTTTTCTTGGAAGAAATTATTATAACCCAAACTTAATCATGCAATTTTTTTATAATTTGAACACTGCTAATTCTATTGCTTTTCATATTTTTTTAATAGAGCTTCCATTTCTATAGATTTAACAAGTTCAAAAATACCTTGTCCTTTATTATTTTTTATTTTTGTATTTGCACCATTTTTTAGAAGAATTTCTGCTATACCAAAATTATTCATTACTATCGAGCCCATTAAAGGTGTCGTTCCGTATTTATCTTTAGCCTCTATGTTTGCACCTTTGGAAATTAATAATTCTACCATTTCTTTTCTTTGAAGAGCAACTGCAGCCAATAAAGCTGTCATTCCCGCATCATCTGCAGACTCAATATCTGCTCCTTTTTCTATTAAAAGTTTCATAGCTACTTCATTATTGTATAAAATACTATAAATATAAGCATTTAACCCGTCTTTAGTTCTAATTTCAATATTTGCTCCCGAATCTATTAAAATTTTAACTATTTCATTCTGGCTTAAGCAAATTGCCAATATAAGGGGAGTCTCTCCCCTAGGAGTTTTTATATTTAGATCTGCGCCGTTATTTATCAATAACTTCAGAATTTCTTTTCTTTCATTTACCAACGTAAGCATAATAGGAACAACACCATTATAAGCTTCATTAATATTAGCTCCTTTTTTTATAGATAATTCCATGCTTTTTACATCATTTTTTAATAATGCATCTATCAATTCTTTATTTTTATCAACTGCCGAAAAAACAGAAGTAAACATTAGTAAAAATAAAATTACAATTTGTTTCATTTTTTTCTCTCCTTCAAATAAATTATAAGTAATTCATATTTTTTATGTTATAACACCACAACCATACTTCATAAAATGATTTTAAATAATTGTATCATATTATTTCTGAAGTTTCTACGAAAAAATTAAAAAATAAGAGTTTATTTACTATAATTATTTTGAACATATTACAAATCAATAAGCTTAAGTTTTATAAAATATTAATACAGTTTAAATATAATTAGGTTAAGAAGTTTCTCTAAATAATATAGAAGCTATTTAGGGTCTGCTGAATTAGAAGGAGTTTTGAAAACCTTGGGCAGAAAGCTCAATGTTTAATTCCTTAGGTTGATGGTATTGGGGCTACGCCCCGCAAATTCAACTGCCCTTTACGTCAAAGGCCTGTACAAGACTGATAGTTCAAGTTTTTTAGATAGCTGAATAGTTACATAATTTTTAAAAATAGTTAGAAAACTTTAACTATAATTATAAAACCTTGAGTCTAATTCCTCAAGGTTTCAAAATAAAATCTTCCATTTTATTTAATATTGTAAACTAATTTTGTTATTAATCTGTAATCACTTATTAATTGTTGACCATTTAGATCTTTATATACAGGAACTTGTATTCCACCTGATACATTAAATTTATTATTAGCTTTAAAATGTATTCCCGGTGTAATATAAATTAATGTTCCTCCGCTATTTTCTTCTTCTATACCAGAAACTTTATTTTTATTCGAGTATTTACCGTTAATTTCTCCTATGAGAGAGATCTTCTCATTAAGAGCAGAAACATAAGCTAGATCCACACTAAGCTCATCTCCATTCTCTAAATTATTATCACCTTCATTATTAAGTGTATAAGCTGTTGATAAATCTACTCTTGATTTATTAATTACTTTACTAAGTGTTAATTGTAAAATAGCGTCCAAAGACCCGTCCCCAGATTGCATACCTAGAGGATATTTTGAAGTAATTATGCCTTTTTTTGTTTTTATGGAAAATTCTTTGTCTGTTTCTCCTGTAGGTAAATTTGCTCCAAATTCAAGTAAAGCAGAAAATTTATCGCCCTTATTTTGGGATTTTAAATTATAGCCCATAAATACTTTAATATCTCCTAAACCAGTATTTTCCAGAGTTGTTTCACTCGCTCCAGTTTTTGTTAGGTGCATTTCTTTACTAATAAAAGGTATATTGGTTTTTAAAGTAACTTTATCTGTAAGTGCATATCTTAATGATAACGTATTATTAAAAGCAACTGTATTTTTATTTTCACTGTTGGTTACTTCCGAATTTCCGGATATCATTTTATTATTATCAAAAATTTGAGTTTTTAATGTTAGATTTAACTTTCCTTTAGGTAAGGTATTGGCATTAGGTGTATTTAAAGCTCCTGGTATTGAAATTTGTTGTTTTTTTGTATTTTTTTCTGTTTGTTCTTGTGCGCTTGCTATCATAGAAAAAGCAAAAAGCCCCATAAGAAGTAAGTTGATTTTTTTCATTTATATCCTCCTAGTAATTATTTGTTTAGTTTGTTGCAAAACTCCAACGCCTTTATTTTATGTAATCCCCCCACCTTCGGTGGGGAAAGAGAGGGGGAGTCAGGGCGGAGCCCGAGCCCACGGCAAGGACTCCGTCCTCGCCACTCCTCTAAAACCAATAAAAATCTTATTCGTATTATTTTTAACTGT
>JAFGUR010000135.1 GCA_016938425.1 Fusobacteriaceae bacterium | reverse complement strand
TTTAATAGATGAAGCTTTTATAGATTTTATGAAAAATGGCGAAAAAAAATCATATAAAAATTTTGGAGATAAAAGAATAATAATTATAAGAGCCTTTACAAAGTTTTATGGAATACCGGGATTAAGGTTAGGTTATTCAATTGTTTGTGATAAAATTTTGAAAAAGAATATGGAAGAAAGAAAAGAACCATGGACAATTAATACTTTTGCAAGTAATTTTGGAGAGATTTTTTTAAAAAATGAAAAATATGAAGAAAAAATATTAAAGAGCTTATTTAAAGAGAAAAAAAGATTTTATAAAAAAATTTCTAAGATGAAAAATATTGAATATTTTAAAACTGAAACAAATTTTATTTTAGTAAAATTGAAAAATATAAATGGAAAAATTTTATATGAAAAAATGCTTGATGAAGGAATTTTGATAAGAAGATGTGAAAATTTTAAATTTTTAAACGACAGTTATGTAAGATTTGCAATAAAAAATAAAAAGAAAAATAAAATAATGCTAAAAATATTAAAAAAAATAGAGTACTATTCATGCTAACATAAAACCTGTAAACAATATATTCAAAAGTATAAGTTTACAGGTTCTTAAATTTTTAAAGGTTATTATAGATACTCCTTTTGGAGATTAAAAGCATGATTTAAAGGACCATTTCCCTTTCCAATATCTAACATATCTGCTAATGCTAATGAAATGTATTCTTTAGATTTTTTAATTGATTCTTCTAAAGAGTAGCCTTTAGCTAAGTTAGAAGCAATTGCACTTGATAGCGTACATCCTGTTCCATGTGTATTTGGGTTATCAATTCTTTTTCCTCTAAACCATATATATTGTCCATTATAATACAATAAATCATTTGCATCATTTATTTGATGTCCACCTTTGCATAGAACAGCACAATTAAAATTTTCACTAATTAACTTAGCTCCTTCTATCATTTTCTCTTCTGAATCAATTTTTAAACCAGTTAAAACTTCTACCTCAGGAATATTAGGTGTTAATAAAGTAGCCATGGAAAAAAGTTCTTTTTTTAAAGTATCAATAGCATCATCTTTTATAAGTTTTGCTCCACTAGTTGCGACCATAACAGGGTCAACAACAATATTGCGAGCTTCGTATTTTCTAAGGATTTTGCCAACGACTTTTATTAAATCTATTGAAGCAACCATACCTATTTTTATTGAATCAGGGAAAATATCTGTAAAAATACTTTCTAATTGCTCTTCTAAAAATTTTGGAGTTACCTCCATTATAGATGAGACACCTGTTGTATTCTGGGCAGTAAGGGCTGTAATGGCGCTCATGGCATAAACACCATTTGTAGTCATTGTTTTTATGTCTGCTTGAATTCCTGCACCTCCACAAGAATCACTTCCTGCAATTGTTAATGCTGTTTTCATAGTTGATCTCCTTTAATTTTATAAAATAGTCTAAGGCAGTATTCTATATGTATCGATTTTTTTATTTTGATAAAATCTCTTTTAATTCTCTAGTTGCATATTTAATATCATCATTTGCAAAAATTGCACTAATTAATGCAATTCCCGAAATTCCTGTATTTTTTAGTTGATTTATATTAGCTTTATTAATGCCTCCAATAGCGACAACTGGAATATTTACACTTTTACATATTAGACTTAATGTTTCAATAGAAACTTTCACTGCATTATCTTTTGAATTTGTTGGGAAAATTGCCCCAACTCCTAAATAATTTGCACCTTTTTTTTCTGCTTCTATTGCTTGTTCAAGAGTTTGAACAGAAACTCCTAAAATTTTATCTTTTCCTATCATTTCTCTAACATTTGACGCCTCCATATCCTCTTGCCCAACATGAACACCATCTGCATTAGATTTGATAGCAATATCTACATTATCATTTACAACAAATGGAATATCATATTTTTTACATAAATCTTTCATCTTAATTGCTTCATCTAAAAATAATTTATATTCCAGTTCCTTTTCTCTAATTTGAACAAAGGTTACACCACCTTTAATTGATTCTTCTACTTGTTCAAATAATGTTTTCTTACCAGTCCATTTCCTATCAGTAACTGCATATAAAAATAAGTCTTTGCTATTTAATTTCATATTTTGCTCCTAAATCTAAAATATCTCCAGTGGCATTATAGATTGTATCTATTATTTTATTTCTATATGTCGAATTTCCATCGCCTTCTACCATTTTCTCAAATGCAAGTTCTCCTGCTAAACCCATAAGGCATATTGCGCTAGCAGTAGCTTTTAAAATATTATCTGGATTAGCAACAATAAATGCAGTAATAAGAGCTGAAAGCTGACAACCAGTTCCAGTTATTTTGCTCATTTCTGCTATTCCGTTTCTAATAACAAAACATCTATCTTTATCAGCAACTAAGTCAATAGCTCCAGTAATGGCAATTACACTTCCTGTTTTTTTAGAAAACTCTTTTACAAAATTTACTGCTTCATCTAATGTCTCTTCAGTTATAGTATCTGATAAATCAGCATCTACTCCTTTAGTGTTTCCTTTTCCAAAAGCTAGAGTTTTAATTTCTGATATATTCCCTCTAATAACTGAAAAATTAATTTGATTTAAAAGTTCGATAGCTGTTTCTGTCCTCAATTTACTTGCCCCAGCTCCAACAGGATCAAGGACTACTTTATGTTTTAATTCATTTGCTTTTAATCCTGCTTTAAACATTGAAGCTATTGTTCTATCATTTAAAGTTCCAATATTTATATTTAAGCCTCCACAAATTGAAGTAATTTCTTCCACTTCATTTATGTCATCAGCCATTATTGGACTTCCCCCACATGCTAATAGAACATTAGCAACATCATTAACAGTCACATAATTTGTAATATTATGTACTAATGGTGATTTTTCTCTTACATTATTTAAATATCTTCCTAACATTTTTTCTCCTTTTTTATGATATTTTGAAATAAAAAAAGCTGTGTATACCAAAAATAGTATATACACAGCTCGTAAGCTAAAATAATATATCCCTACGTTGGCATTACCCAAATCAGGTCACAGGTCTAAGCAATACAGCTTACTCTCAGCCCATTTACATGAGCTCCCTTTTTTTAAATTTCTATTTCTATAATAACAAAACTTATATATTAAATCAATTATTTTTTCATAGTAATCGATAATTTTATAAATAGTGTTTAAATTAGTTAATAGTTAAAAAACTAGATATTTTATAACTTAACAATCTGCAATTTTTTCTGCAATACATAGAAAATCGCTTTTTTTATCATAAACTACAATAAAAAGCTCATCATATTGGGAATGCCTAATTTCTAAAATATCATCCTCAAAATTATTTAAAATTTCATCAAAATATAAATTATTTTTAAGTCTAATGGACCCTTTGTTAACTTTTCTTAGTGATTTAGTTAGGAAAAAATCAAGTTTTCTCATAAAATAAAATTCTAAAGGGCTTTTTTCTTCTTCTCCAACAAAAATATACAGTTCCAAAAATTTCTGTATGTCATAAGCTGTAAGATTAGATTTCCCATAAAATTCATGTGAAATATCTAGTTCAATAAAATAGCAAAACTTTTTAAGCTCTTCAGTGTCAAAATCTTCATCTGTTACAAAATTAATATTAGTTTCAAAGGAGCATTCTCTTAAAGATTTTTTAGATGCTTCTGTAATAGTATTTGTTAGAAAAACTTCTTTTGGGAAATTGGAATCTCTAACAATGCTTTCTCTAATAAAAGGATAAAGCTTTTTAAAAGATTTTTGAGAATCATCTAAAGTAAAATTTGTTATTTTAAGTGTATACATTTCAAAATATAAAGTAATATAAAAAATAGTATCTATAACAGCAGGAATATATAGAGGAAATTGAAATATCCCATATGAAAGAGAATTTTTTTCAACTACTTTTAAATATTTTTTAGAATCCTTTTTAACAAAGGAATCAAGGTTATTTATAATCCTGTAAAAAGTTGGATAACTAATATTAAACTTTTTTACAGAATCAGAATATTTCTTATATAAAGTAGAAATAGACAAATTTTTATTTTTTTCATAAAAGGTTTCAATATGTTCTAAGTCCCCTTCATCAACTTTTTTAAAATTGTTTTTATCAGAACGTTCTTTTTTTGTAAGACCTTTTACGCCCTTTTCCTTATAAGCTTTTACCCATCTTTTAAGAGTTGCATATGAAATACTAGACTCTTCTTCTATTTCTTTTAATTTTTTTTCTTTTTTCAAAAAAGGCTCAATTATTTTTAATTTTTCTTCTGAAAAAGAATCTTTTTTATCCATAAACACCTCCTTAATTGTGTTCCAAACCCTTTAGTATAATACTATTTATTAACAGATTAGTCAAACAAATAAAAAATTTTTTCAAAAAAGGCTCATTTTTTTTGATAAAAATATTGACAAATTTTAAGACACGATGTATCATTATGGAGTAAGTTATGAAAAAAATATACAGGAGGAAAAAATTATGAAATTGTTTGCGCAAGTTCAAAAAATTGGTAAAGCTTTAATGACACCAGTTGCTATTCTTCCAGCAGCGGGATTATTCTTAGCTTTTGGACAACCAAATGTTTTAAATTTACCATTAATGGCTGAGGCTGGAAATATAATATTTGGTAATTTACCATTATTATTCGCAGTTGGAGCTGCAATTGGTTTAGTTGGTGGAGACGGTGTTGCAGGATTGGCTGCAATAGTTGCTATATTAGTTATGAATACAACTATGGGTATTCAAACACATGCAGCAGATCAATTAGCTGCTGGGAATACTTTAGCATTTGCTAAAGTAATGGGAATTCCTACTTTACAAACAGGTGTGTTTGGTGGATTAATAGCTGGGATTATAGCTGCAGTTTGTTACAATAAGTTTTATAAAACAGAGTTACCTGCATTTTTAGGTTTCTTTGCTGGAAAAAGACTTGTTCCAATAGTTACTGCATTAGTAGCTTTCATAGTTGGATTATTAATGCCTTATATTTGGCAACCAGTTCAACATGGTTTAGCTGCTTTATCAGGATTAGCTAATGGGAATAATACAAATGTATCAACATTTATATTTGGAGTAATTGAAAGATCATTAATCCCATTTGGATTACATCATATATTTTATTCTCCATTCTGGTATCAATTTGGAGAATACACATCTAAAGCGGGAACAGTTGTTACTGGAGACCAAGCTATATGGATGGCAATGTTAAAAGATGGAGTAAAAAGTTTCTCTGTAGATGGTGCATATCAAAATGCAGGTAAATTTATGACAGGTAAATTCCCATTCATGATGTTTGGATTACCAGCTGCAGCTTTAGCAATGTATCATGAAGCAAGACCTGAAAATAAAAAATTAGTTGGAGGATTATTATTCTCTGCAGCTTTAACTTCATTCCTAACAGGAATTACTGAGCCAATTGAGTTTGCTTTCTTATTTGTTGCACCAGTATTATATGGAATTCATTGTGTATTTGCTGGATTATCTTTCATGTTAATGAATATGTTAGATGTAAGAATTGGAATGACTTTCTCTGGAGGGGCAATTGACTTTACATTCTTTGGACTTATTCCAGGATTAGGTGGATATGAAACTAGATGGTATTTTGTAATAGTTGTTGGATTAGTATTAGCAGTTTTATACTACTTTGGATTTAGATTTGCTATTAGAAAATTCAATTTAGCAACTCCAGGTAGAGAAGTAGCAACTGAAGATACAGGAGTTAAAAAAGAAAATGTAGGACAAAAAGAATTAGCAGTATTAGTGTTAGCTGCTTTAGGTGGAAAAGAGAACTTAATTTCAGTTGATGCTTGTATCACAAGATTAAGACTTGAAGTAAAAGATGCTACAATAGT
Source organism: Fusobacteriaceae bacterium (assembly GCA_016938425.1). Taxonomy (GTDB): domain Bacteria; phylum Fusobacteriota; class Fusobacteriia; order Fusobacteriales; family Fusobacteriaceae; genus JAFGUR01. Next base: position 3,950 of record JAFGUR010000135.1, on the reverse strand, counting down.
AAATGATGCAGAACTTAAAAAATTAGGAGCTGCTGGAGTGTTAAAAGTTGGTCAAAATGGAGTTCAAGCAATATTTGGATCAAAAGCACAATTTATATCAAATGATATTAAAGAAATGATTTAATTATAATTATTGTAATGAATTGAAAATATTGACTGGAATACCTTTAGACGATATATCAAGAATGATTACATTTAATATAAGGTTTTAAAATGAATAAAATTTATCCTTTGTAAGAGAAAAGGCTTGCAAAGGATTTTTTTTTATTATATAATTCATGATGTAATTAAATATATAGAAAAAAAGACAATGATATATTTCATGAATAATAACCATATAATTTTTATATGGTTATTATTGTAATTTATATTGACGATAAATGATATTGATGGTAAAATTATACCTAGTAAATAATAAATTGATAGGTGAGGTGTAATTTACATGAAAAAAATTGGTATGATATTAGCTTTATTACTAACTTTCGTAGCTTGTTCGGGGAAACAAGATTCAACAAAACAATCTTCTGGAGAGAAAAAAGTATATAAAATAGGGACAGACGTTATATTTGCTCCATTTGAATTTGAAAAAGATGGGAAATATGTTGGAATTGATATTGAGATTTTGGATGCTATAGCAAAGGTGGAAGGATTTGAGTACACTCTTCATCCAATGAACTTTAATGGTTTAATACCAGCAATTTCATCTAATCAATTAGACGGTGCTATTGCAGGAATGACAATAACTGATGAAAGAAAAGAAGTTCTTGATTTTTCAGAAGGATATTATGAATCTGGAATATCTGCAGTAGTAAGTGCAAAAAATGATAAAATAAAGTCGGTAGAAGATTTTAAAGGTAAAACATTTGCTGTAAAAAAAGGAACAACAGGATCATTATATGCAGAAGATCATCAAAAAGAATTTGGTTCTCAAATTAGATATTTTGACGATTCTCCTTCAATGTTCCAAGAAGTAGCAAATGGGAATGCAGATATAACTTTTGAAGATTACCCAGTAATTGCTTATAAATTATCTCTTGAAAAAGAGCCAACTTTAAAGATAGTGGGAGATAAATTATCAACGGCACATTTTGGATTTGCTGTTAAAAAAGGTCAAAATCAAGAATTACTACAAAAGTTTAACTCTGGTCTTAAAAAAATTAAAGAATCTGGAGAATACGACAAAATCTTAAATAACTACAAATAAGAGTATTATTAAAGCTTAGTCTTCCTTAAAAATGAATACTAAGCTTTTTTATTAGAAATATAAAGATAGGAGTGATAATATGTTAGAACTATTTTTAAAGAGTTTTCCTGCTTTTGGAATGGGAATCTTAATAACTTTAGAAATTACAGTATTTGCCCTAATATTTGCAACAATAATAGGATTAGTCGTAGGACTTATAAATATTGGAAAAAATAAAATTTTAAAAGTAATAGCTAAAATATATATTGATTTAATTAGAGGGACACCTCTTATAGTTCAGGCTTTTTTTCTATACTTTGGAATGACTGGAGCTTTGAACTTTCAAATAAAACCAGAGGTTGCAGGGATTATAGTAATAAGTCTTAATGCTGGAGCATATATGGCGGAAATTTTCCGTGGTGGAATACAATCAATTGATGTTGGCCAAATGGAAGCCGCAAGAAGTTTGGGATTACCTTATTCAAAAGCAATGATAAAAGTTGTTTTACCACAAGCTTTTAAAAATATGATACCTTCTATATTGAATCAGTTTATTATATCTTTAAAAGATACTTCAATTCTTACAGTTATAGGGGTAGCAGAGCTTACACAAAGCGGGCAAATAATAATTGGACGTACATATAAATCTTTTGAAATATGGACAATGGTAGGTGTATTATATTTTATACTTATTTATTTACTAAGTACAATTTTTAGGAAAATTGAGGTGAAATTACACGTATGATTTCAATAAAAGGGTTAATTAAAACTTATGGAGCAAATACAGTTTTAAAAGGAATAGATTTTGAAGTTTTAGAAAATCAAGTGGTGTCTTTAATAGGACCATCTGGTTCAGGGAAAAGTACTTTGCTTAGATGTTTAAATGGGCTAGAAGAAGCAACAGAAGGTCATATTTATGTAGATGGAAGTGATATAACAGATCCAAAGCTTAATATAAATCATTTTAGAGAAAATGTTGGAATGGTTTTTCAATCTTTTAATCTTTTTCCACATTTAAAGGTTATTGATAATATAACATTGGCACCAGTAACTTTAAATAAAATGTCAAAAACTGAGGCTGAAGAACTTGGATTGCGTTTACTTGATCAAGTTGGATTGAGAGAAAAAGCAGAAATGTATCCCAATAGTTTGTCTGGAGGGCAAAAGCAAAGGGTGGCAATTGCTAGAGCATTGGCAATGAAACCTAGAATAATGTTATTTGATGAACCAACATCAGCATTAGATCCTGAAATGGTTGGGGAAGTACTGCAAGTTATGAAAAACTTAGCAATTGAACATGGAATGACAATGATAGTTGTTACTCATGAAATGGGATTTGCTAGAGAAGTTTGTGATAAAGTTGTATTTATGGCTGATGGGAAAATTGTTGAAGAAGGGAATCCTAAAGATATATTTGATAATCCACAAAATGAAAGAACAAAAGAATTTTTATCGAAAGTATTATAATAAAAACTCTCTTATAAACTAAGAGAGTTTTTTGATTTTAACTATAGGAAATTATAATTCTTAATATGATAGGGGCGAAGCGAAAGAGGCAGAGCTACCTTTCTTATATTAAGTACACTTTAAATATTATAATTCAGATAAATATTTTTTAATAACTTCTACAACACCATTTTCATTGTTGCTAGGAGCTTCATATTTAGCAATTTTTTTAAGTTCTTCATGAGCATTTTTCATAGCATATGAATGAGTTGCTTCAAGCATCATTTCATAGTCATTTAAGTAATCACCGAAAGCAAGAATATTATCAGAAGTAATATTTAGTTTTTCTTTTATAGCTTTTAAAGCGACCCCTTTGTTAATAGATTTATCCATAATATCAACCCAAGTTTTTCCAGATACAACAACTTTAAAGTCCTTTTCAAATTCTTTATAGAAAGGATAGATTTTTTCTTCACTACAGTCTTTATTAAAAAGAGCTACTTTCAATATATCATCATCTACCATTGTCAAATCATTTACAGTATCACAATGATGGTAGTAAAGGTCGACAACCTTTTTAAAATCTTTGTCTGCCTCTTCAATATAAGCACTTTTTTTACCACATAGTACAACATATACTTCTGGTAAAGTTCTAGCTATTTCTATAAATTTATGACTAGCCTCTTTTAACAAATGAGTTGAAAAAAGTTCTTTATTATTTTTAGCAACAAAAGTGCCATTTTCAGCAATAAATATAAGCCCTTCTTCATGTCCTTTGAATTTTTCGATTAAGTTATAATATTGTCTTCCACTGGCAACAGCGAAATCTATATTTTTTTCTTTTACAGTTCTTAAAATATTCCAAAATTCTTCATTTATTTGATGATTATCATCTAATAAAGTTCCATCCATATCAGTAACAATTAATTTTATCAATACACTCACCTCAAAGTAATTTTATCATATGATAGGTTATTTCTCAATAGAAATATAGGTGGTGAATTAGGGATTTTGAAATTAGGTATAATTAAAGTCTGCTGAATTAGAAGCAGTTTTTAAAACCTTGGCTTATGCCCAACTATCGCCTTCGGTTCTGCATAAAATATTTTAAGAGCTAAAGCTTTAAGAATATCTAAACCCGACCAGCAAGGGGTGCTGGACACCTTATAATTTAATATAAATATTTTCTATTATAATTTATAAGGGGTTTTCTAAAGGATAAACTCCTTACAGTCACAAAAACTTCCTACGTTTACGAGGTTTTTAGATACTCTTAATTTCAGGAGGAAATTTTAGAGTAATCTTATGCAGAGCAAGCGGA